>CAZPWZ010000223.1:0-4726 GCA_964590675.1 uncultured Draconibacterium sp. | reverse complement strand
GGGGATTTGCTTAAATAAAAATGATGGAGAACGGGTACGCAGGGGCGCTTGGTTTTTTGGCAAAATCCCGGGAAATGATTGATGCACTTGATACTTCGTTTCATGGATCCCCACTTTTTATCCGGGTTGAAATGGAGCAGAAAATGGCAGTCATCTATCAGAAAATGAAATTTTACCGTAAGGCCGACAGTCTTTACAGGACTGCATTGCAACATGCACGACAGGGATCGTATCTTCAGTTTGAAACCGATGCGATCAAAGGGCTAGGCGAGGTATTTGAACTGAGAGGAATGACGGACAGTGCGCTCATCTATTCAAAACTTCATCACAGGTACGCCGACAGCCTGTGGAGGATCCAGGATGGCCAGAAAATTGCACTGACCGAGCTGGAGTTCAATTATAAAAATGAAAAGGAATTGCAGGAGGCTGTCGAAATTAGGAGGGAATCACTCAGGATCAGGAATCAACTGGTCTTTATCCTGACTTTATCAGGAGTTTTCAGTATTGCCGTCGTTCTCCTGCTGCTCTATTTGCTGCAGCGCAGCAAATCGCACCGTCTCAGCCTGATGGAGGCTAATCTGCGGCTGGAAAAGGTGAATCTCCAGTTTGAAAAGGAAAACCTGGAGAAGAATATTGATCAGAAGAGCAAAGAGGTAATGTCAAAATCGATGTCGCTTGTTGAAAAAAACGAAAGGATGGCCGAAATATCGCACCGGCTCAGGGGGTTTATGGAAAACACGGGCGGAGAGGAAAACAGACCGCTTCAGACACTGGTCCATGATATGCAGAGCCAATACTCCGACACGGTCTTCGAGGAGTTTAATGCTCATTTTCTGACGATCCATCCCGATTTCAACAAACTGCTGGGCAAGGATTTTCCGGAACTCAGCCCGAATGATATTAAGTTATGCATGTATCTCAAACTCAACCTCACTAATAAGGGGATTGCACAAATCACGCATAAGACCGAACATTCCATAAAAATTGCCCGCCACCGCCTGAGAAAGAAACTATCCCTTGACCGGAAAGAGAATATTACATCGTTCCTGGGTAAATATTAAATGTGCGGTAAAGGGTGAATCAGTAAAACAGGGTGACCGCAAATGACATCTATTCAAACAAATTTGAAATTGGCGTTAGCAGGAAGTCCTCAACCGATATTCCTTCCCTGCCAACAAGAAGGATTTTGGCTGGGCTGAAACGCCGGGCGAAAGCGGGAATTCCGTCGGACAATTTATTCCGTCCACTTTTTACCTCTATCCCGATGCTTTTGTTCCCGTTCTGCAAAACAAAATCTACCTCCTGGTTGCCTTCTCTCCAATAGAAAAGATCATACTGATCCGTTAGGGATTGATTGAGCAAGTGGGTCCCTATTGCTGATTCAACCCAGCGGCCATAAATCTCCGGCTGATCAAGTACTTCCTTATGCCGGTTGGGACTCAATGCAGACATCAATGCCATATTGAATACCTGAAACTTCGGACTTGCAGCGCGTTGCCGGATAATGGAGGGAGAAAACTTCTCCAATCCTTTGATCATTCCTGCCCCTTCAAGCAACCTGAGGTAATGAGCCAAAGTTGTTGTATTTCCGGCATCTCTTAATTGTCCGAGGATTTTGTTAAAAGACAGGATCTGACCGGACCACGAGCAACCCAGATCAAAAAGGTTGCGGAGTAAAACAGGCTTGTCAATTCTTGCCAGCAATAAAATATCCCTCATGATGGTAGTCTCAATGAGTGAATGCCGGATGTACTCCTTCCACCGGCCTTCATCTGTGATCAAATCAGCGGGCCCCGGGTAACCTCCAAACCAAATGTAATCTTCCATTGTGTATCCAAAAGCATCTTTCATCTCCCCATAAGACCAATGTGGAAGGTACGTGACTTCAAACCGGCCGGCAAGTGATTCGCTCAAGCCTTTTTGTAACATCAGTTGCGATGAACCAAGCAGGATGATTTTTAAGGGAAAATTATTAAAGCTATCTTTATCCCACTGGATTTTCACCAGGTTACTCCAATCCGGAATTTTTTGAATTTCATCAATAACAAGCAAAGCTTCATCTGAACCGGTTGAACCGGCCTTTATCCGGATCGTCTCCCATTGTTGTTGCAACCAAAGAGGCTGAGTGGCTTCATCCGCTGATGCATAATGCCAGGGAAAGGGATATTTTTCCATTAACTGGCGGACCAACGTTGTTTTTCCAACTTGCCTGGGACCCATGAGAACCTGGATGAACTTTCGTTGTAACCCAAGCCGCTGCTTAATCTTCGAATAATATGGACGTTGAAACATACTTGTTTTTTGCAAATATAATAAATTACTCAATCAATTGAGATAAATAACTCAATGTAATGAGTAAACAATATTAATTGTCCTAAACCTTTGAACTAACGATGGTGTTGTTTTATGATCTTCACAGTTTCGGCCCTGTTTCCTGATATTATCCGGATAAAATATACACCCATCGGCCGGTCTGATATTGAAAGCTCATATCTGCGTTCACCCTGCATTGTTTTTGCGAAAACCTTTTCTCCCCTCATTCCGCAGATGGTAACAAAAACCTTTTCGTTTGTTGATTCACCGTTTACTTCAATGATGAAGTTGCCGGTAGTAGGATTGGGGTATACTTTGAAAGCTGAATTTACGGTATTCCAGGTGATTTCATTCACTGCCATTATTGCTGCCGGCATGGATGGCGTCGTGCACCACGGGCCGGCCGGTGCGATATAGCCCAACAGATACCCCCCGTTCTGAACCGTGGTGCCGGGGTAAAAGATGATTTGCTGACCGGCTATCATTGTTGCACTTCCGCCGTTTTCAACAGTAAAAGTGCTACCGTTGCCGGCTACAGAAATAGTCTGCACTGCATTAAAACATTGTATCATGCCATTGGCAACAATAATATTATTCAATGAACGCAACAGCGGCACTGCATTCACCACCACCGGTCCCGCGGGGAGTGATTCGGCAGCGCCGTAAAGCGCCTTCACCGTGTATGAATTCAGGCCGAATGGCACTGATGCGTCGGGAAAGGTTAATGTGGTTATTGGCGATGAGTTCAACTTGTCCCCGTTGCGGTAAACATTGTATCCGGTCAGTCCGGGTGCCGTGGAGGGTAGAGGGACATTCCAGGTCAGGTTTACTGTTTCAGGGATATAACTTGCATTCAGATCGCGGGGAGGGTATAAAAAGGATGATGTGAAGGTTTGGCAAACCGGGGTACTGAGTATGGCGCCATACAGTGCCCTGACGCAGGCAGTATACGTTTGCCCGTAAACCATCAGTTCCGGCGGGATCGCAAAGCTGGTATCCGGCGTAAAACCGATCAGCGAATCGTTCAGATAGAAATTGTAGCCTGTGATGCATGAATTCTGGCCGTATGATCCGTTTGTGCTGTATACTCCGATGTTGTCAATGTTCCAGTTGTTGATGTCATTTGAATTGGTGCCTGCCGCGTGGAAGCGGATCCTGAATGCCTGGTTGGCGGTCTGAGAGGTGATGTTAAGAGCTTCCGAAGTCCACGGGATGGTGCCATATGCATTGGTATAGGATTTAAGAACGGTCCAACCCGTTCCGTCATAGAGCTCGACCGCCATGGTATTCAGGTTAGTGGTGGAAGCGTTGCTGAGGTAAACATCGTACCGGAGTTGCATGATCGGGGCATTGACGCCGGCAATGGATTTGCTGGTAAGGTATTGGTTGTAGTTGGTGTCGGCAGGTGTCCAGTTAAACATGGCCGAAGGCGCAGGATTCCCGATGGCGGCTGATACCTGCCAGTTTGCTCCTCCCGATACATTCCATTGGTTTGTGGTAAAACTTCCGGTGGCCCAGTTTTCCTGGAACTGGAAACTGGTAGTTGAAGGAAATTGCCATGATGCCTGAAGACTTTGACTGTTTACACTGAAATTCAGGGGAGGATTTGCAACAAGTGGCAGTGTAAGCTGCATGGTTGCATTCCCGGTGATGGTAATGTTCTGGCTATAGGTGGGGTAGGAAAATTTTTGCACCCGCAGGATGTAATCGCCTTTCCAAACGTTGACGAAATGAACACAACCGGATGTGTCCGTTATTGCCGAATAACTGGTGTCGGGGTAAGATATATTGATCAGTCTCACTGATGTACCTGCTTTCGGACTGGCCTCACAGCTTAACGCAACACAAACATCGATACTGGCAGTCCAGTTTTTACCCAGGACATTGGAAAAGGAGGGGGCCGAAAACCGCTGGCCGGGAGGTGAATAGATCGCTTTCACCGCCCAGCGGTAGGGGCCGTCAAGGAGAACTGGCCACGAATTGTCAAAAGTGGTGGTCATGCTGGTGGTCATGATAGAGGTCCATTGTGCCGGATTATTTTCCTGACCCTGGAGCAGGCGCCAAACCTGGTATGATATGGCCAATGGCTGATCACCGGTAGATGTCCCGTTACCAGGCTGCAGGTTGCCGGATGATGCAGGGTGCCATGTCGCCGGAGGATCAGGCAGGGGTGGATTGGTTAAATTTTCGGGGTTGTCGCTTAACAGCGGGCCGCCGGTTCCCTGTAAAATTGCACGGATCATGTAATTAACGGGTTCCACGATCCAGGAACCACCGGCTGATACATTCCGGGAATAGCTGCGTGACTGGCTTGCCGTTGTGTCAATCCCGATCCTGGCTGCGTGGGGAGGGATCCCTCCCTGTTTCATGGCAAGATAGAAATCGCCGGACTGAATGGTTTTTGGAACCGCAA
>CAZPWZ010000222.1:0-4729 GCA_964590675.1 uncultured Draconibacterium sp. | reverse complement strand
TTGTCGCCGGTCATGATGCGCATGAAGGCTGAATAAAGGGTGCCCGACTGCGCCGATGCCCCAAGATGGTGACCGAATCCAATCCCAAGCTGCCCAATGGCTACTTCCAGGCTGTCGTACAATGGCTGCATTGTCCCGGCCGTATCGATCCGCAATCCCGATTCAAGTTTTTTCAGGGATTCAAGGTGTTTTCCGGCCCTGGCCGTATTCACCACCTGGCGGAAAAAATTGATGACCCTTACAGGCAATATTACTTCGGGTTTGGCTTCAATACCCGGGAAAACCTTGCCACTGAGAGCGAACTGCACATCCGAGGATTTGTTGAGCCAGACCTTCTTTGGGTAGTCCATCATGTGGCTCATGTTGATGAAGAGCCGGTTGTAAAACATCTGGATGTATCTTGGGGAGGTGCGGTCTTTCAGTTTAAAGGCGCCTGCGCGGTCGGCGAGCATGGTCATGCCGTAGTCAATGGCTTCGGCGCTTACTGAATAGGTGAGGGGAGTGGCAACGCCCGGCATCATCTCCCCGATGTTCCCGAGTGTCCAGATTTCATCACTTTTCCCTTTGACGGTGTCAAGTTCATTATAATGGACCTCATCCAGGGCAGTTACCGGTCTCACCTGGAGCCAGTGTAGCCTGCCATCATGGTCGATGGCCCATTCGAGGTCGACAGCATGGTTGATGTGATTTTCGGCATGGAGGGCCCCATCGACGATCTCCTTCAGATGTCTTTCATCCAGCAGGTGACCGTTTTTTCCAACCTCCAAACCAATGTTCGAGCCGCTGCGGAAAACTTCATAATGATGTGCATCCTTCATGCCGCTCACAAGCTCTTCTCCTTTTCCTGCAATGGCATTTACCATGATTTTATCCCTCCGGTTGTTCACCGGGTTCACGGAGAACACCACCCCCGCCACACGTGCCTCCACCATGTTCTGAAGGATCACGGAGATTCGCAGATCAGCATCGGCAAGGATATTTCCTGAATAGGACCTGACCCGCCCCGCGCCCGCTGCCTCGATGCATTTACCGATGGCTTCCCTGATGTCTTCGAATGAATGGAGATCCAGGAAGGTCTCAAACTGGCCTGCAAAGGATGCCGCAATCCCATCTTCGCTTACTGCGGAGGAACGTACAGCCTTGGGGCCCTCACCCAGTTTCAGAAGATAACTCCTGAGGAGATCCTCATTTACACTACCATTGGCAGGTTGCACAAGAACAAACGCATCCGGAACCCTGAGTCCCAGGTTCATCAGTACCTGCAACCCTTTTGCCTTCCCGCCAACTGGTTCGTCCTGAATATCTTGAATAAACTTGATCAATCCCTGGAATTAAAATGCAAAACAATTTATTGGAAAAGGTCGACCTCAGACCTGGTATTTATCGGCATGAAATCCGAATTCAACCATGCCAACCCCATCGGATCCATCGAATTTGTATGTGCCGATACCTTCGCGCATCATATATTTCCCGTCGTGCAGGTAGGGGAATTCTCCATGGCGCCAGAACTCCATCTTATGGGTCTTGCCATTGCGGGTCTTTATTTCGATGATCCCATGATCGGGGAGCAGTTTTTCTTTGGAAACAGTCTCCAGGTCGGTACATTCCACAATTGCATCTGTTGTGCCGTCCTTTGCTGTAATGAAACCTGCCGTGAGGCGGCCAAGGAACTGCCACTTGATGGTGGTGACGGTCCAGTGGATTCCTGCATCAGAAACACCGGTAATCCAGTAATGCCGGTCCCAGGTATGCCAGTTCCGTGAACCAAAGGAATGATCGCGCGAGGCCATCATGTTCAGGTTAAATGTGAGATCATCCAGCACGATCGAACCTTTGAAGGAGCCTGTTTGTTCGTAATGCACCTGGTGGGTGTCTTTCATATGGTGGAAAAATTCCCTGGTCCATTTCTCAGATGCAATGGCTTTGGCAATGGCGCTGTGATCGGAACTTTTTGCAAAATCATAGATCGGATGGTCGCCGGTAAAAACCAGGTTGGTTTTGCAGGCATGGGCTTTGCCGTCGCGGCTGTAAACAACGCCTTCATAAGTAACCCGCCAGATTTTGCCGGTTTCGATCGGTTCCCATTTTAAGGTGCCTTGCTGAAATCCCTTGCCCTCATCCCCCGGAGAACTGGTAAGACCAAAGTATCCATGACCCTTTAAAAAAAAGTCAAACCAATATTCGTTAGGGCGCTTTGGTTCACGAAATGCCATCCTTGTGATGAATGCATTTCCATCCTTGTCTCCACCATAAAAATATGAGCTGTCGTTAGGGTAGGGCTGAAGCTGGTCGACATGTTTCTGCTCCAGGTAGTCGACCGGGTATTGCCGGCTTTTGGTTCGCTTCACCATGTGCCGGGCGATGAGTTGTTTTAGCATTGTCGAAGAATTTCAGCCGCAAACTTAATAATTTATTATGCGCGGTCGCGGCCTTTCTTGAATTTTGTTTTACGGTCTTTTACCGGGTAAAACCGGTCGCCACGTCCTTTTGCCATCTCCTCTTCCCAGGGCTTTCTTTTCTTTTCAGGATCCTTCAGATCCTTGTTTTCTTTTGCCATGTAAGGTTTGTCGGAAGCCTTTGATTCTTTTGATCCGCGGTATTCTTTGCCTGTCTTGAAATCTTTTCCGCCTTTGAATTCCTTTTTCCCCTTGAAGGGTTCCTTTTTGCCAAATGTTTTGCGTTCGGTCGGCTGAACCGGGCCCGAAGCTACATTCACTGAGAGGTTGGATCCCTTGAATTCCGCCTCACTCAGTGATTCGGTAAGGAATTTGGCAAATTCGGTATCGACTTCAAAAACGCCATCATTTTTTCCCAGTGTGATATCGCCGATGCGGATCCTTTTCCCAGGGCTGTTGGCATTGATCAGTTCGATGAGGTTGTTGGGATAAAGGCCGTCTGACTTGCCAACATTGATGGAAAGACGGGTAAACGAGGAAGCATCGCTGCGTGATTCGCCCCTGCCTCCCCTGTCGCGGAAGGACTCCTTACCGCCTTTGTCCCGAAATGATTCGCGACCTTTTTCTTCATAAACGTTGATATCCTTGGCGTTACGATAGTATTCCAGAAAACGGTTGAATTCAAGCGCCACGAATCGTTTGATCACGTCCTCTTTTTCAAGCCATTCGAGCTTCTTGTAAATAGCCGGAAGGAATGGGTCGATTTCTGCATGCTCAATCTCCACATTTTCCATTTTATTGATCAGGTTGAAAAGCTGTTTTTCACAGATTTCGCGCCCGCCCGGGACCTTGGCCGCAATGAAAGGCTTGTTGATCAGTTTTTCGATCTGCCTGATGTAGTGTTTTTCCTTGAGATTGATGATCGCGATGGAAGTTCCCGCCTTGCCGGCACGGCCCGTGCGCCCGCTTCGGTGGGTATAAGCCGACAGGTCGTCGGGCAATGCGTAGTTGATAATGTGGGTAAGGTCGTTTACATCAAGTCCGCGTGCAGCCACATCTGTGGCAACAAGCAGCTGGACGTGCCTGATCCTGAATTTCTGCATGACACTGTCGCGCTGGACCTGCGACAAATCGCCGTGCAGTGCCTCCGCATTGTACCCATCCCCAATCAGTTTGTCTGCAATCTCCTGGGTGTCGATCCTGGTGCGGCAAAAGATGATCCCGTAGATGGATGGGTAAAAGTCAACGATGCGTTTCAGCGCCGTATATTTATCCTTCGCATGCACGGTATAGTATAAATGTTTGATATTTTCCGCGCCGGCATTTCGATCCCCGATGGTGATCTCAACCGGTTTTTTCATGTAGTTTTTAGCGATTACAGCCACTTCCCTGGGCATGGTCGCCGAAAACAGGAGGGTGTTCCGGTCTTCGGGCACCTCGGCAAGAATATCATTGATGCTGTCGAGAAAGCCCATATTGAGCATCTCATCCGCCTCATCAAGCACAACGGCGCGCACACTGCCTAGTTTGATCGCTTTTCGCCGCATAAGATCGAGCAACCTTCCCGGGGTGGCCACAACAATCTGCACTCCCTTTTTCAGTGCCTTAATCTGCACATCGTAACTGCTGCCGCCGTATACTGGCAAAACTTTCAGGTCGTCGATGTACTTGGCAAAGTCGTTTAGATCGCCTGCTATCTGCACGCATAACTCCCTTGTGGGAGAGAGTATGAGTACCTGCGGAAACAAATTCGCGGTATCAACCTGCTGGATCAGCGGCAGCCCGTAGGCCGCAGTTTTACCGGTTCCTGTCTGGGCCAGGGCAACGATATCGGTTTTTTCGCCTAACAGCAGGGGGATTACCTTTTCCTGTACCGGCATGGGTACCTCAAAACCAAGGTCAACAAGGGCAAGCACGATTTCTTTGCTTATTCCCAATTCTTCAAATGTAATCATCTAATTGTTTTATTGTGTGCTTTCGCGATTTCCGGGATTTGCTCAAACCAGGTGAAACCTGAAAGAGGGGCTGCCATATGGCCGATGCCTGTTGATTGTGCGGGCGGGAAACGTAAATCAGATTTTTCTGACCTCAAACACTGATTATTAAGCGGCAAAGGTATGATAAAATTTCGGATTTTAGATTTTGGATTTTGATTTGAGGATCTTCTTTACTGTCGCAATCCCTCCAACATGCAGTATAATTATTCTTTGCGGAAAACCACAAACCGGACCTCCCGGTCCCCTGTTTTGGATGAAATATCGATTTCCCTGATCAGTCCCGGCATACCAAGCAAATCATCAAGCGATACCTTGGATTCGACCACCGCGAACCAG
>CAZPWZ010000221.1:0-4738 GCA_964590675.1 uncultured Draconibacterium sp. | reverse complement strand
CAGCATGACCAGAAGCAGGGGGAACAGGAATAGTCCGGCCGAAAGGTTCATCCGCATTGCAAAGGATTGAAGCCAGTAATTTATACCATAATAAGTTGCCGGGAGTGCGATGATGAAGGAGATCATTATCAGCAGCAAAAAGTCTTTTGCCAGGAAAAGCGCTATCCCGGGAACACCGGCGCCCATCACTTTCCGGATGGCGATCTCTTTGGTCCGCTGTGCGACCATGAATGAGGACAAACCCAAAATACCGAGGCTGGTGACAAAAATGGCCAGGAATGAAAAAACAGCGAACACGGTTCCGAACAGTTCATCCGACCGGTATTGCTGATTGTAATATTCGTCGAGGAAATAATATTCAAAAGGGTTCCCCGGGAAAAATTCATCGAACTGTTTTTTAATTTCCAGGAGGTTCGGTGTTGTATTTTGACTGTTTATCTTCAGCACGAACAACCCTCTCACATCTCTCCCGGTGGGCATGAACCTGAAAATATGGGGTTCAAAGGCCTGCTTGACCGACTGCTGATGGTAATCTTTGAGCACCCCGACCACGTTGTACAACTTTCCCCAGTAATCAACCTGTTGCCCGATGGCGGCAGCAGGGCCTGGAAATCCCAGCCATCGTGAAGCGGTTTCATTCAGGATCAGCGCACCTGAATCGGATGGGAACTCTCTTGAAAAGTTCCTTCCGGCCGCAAATTTCAGTCCGAACAAGGTAACGTAGTCATAATCGATTCCCACGATCTGGTAGTTTTTGTTGTCGTTGGCCCCTTTCCTGGTGATCCCGCCGGCATCCCACCAAACCTGTTTCCCCGGAACATCGGTGGCGACGCTGAAATGGCTTATCTCCGGGTTTTTCAGGAGTATCTCCTTAAAAGTCTGCAGCCGGCTGGCAAAGGATGCATCCCTTACCCTGGGTGCCCTGATGATCAGCTTGTTGTCGAGGCTGAAGCCAAGATCCTGGTCCTTCATGAACTGCAACTGCCTGAATACCGTAAAGGTGCTGATGAGCATCCCCAGCGCCATCACGAACTGGAACACGATCAGTGCTTTTCGCAGGCTGATCCCCCGGGTGGCATTCCCGAGCTTTCCCTTCAGCACGGATACAGGTTGAAACGATGAGAGCGCAATCACAGGGTATAGCCCGGAAAAAAACACGCCCACCACGAACATGGCGAAAATAGTGAGCCAGAACCATTTCTGCACCCATATCCCATAATCAGCCGGTGTTCCGGTGACCTGGCGGAAGAGGGGCAGGAACAGGATCAGCAGGAGCAGCGCAAACAATACCGCAAAGAAATTCAGGATCACGGTTTCAGAAAAAAACTGCACCATGAGCTGGCTTCGGGAAGCCCCGGAAACTTTGCGCAACCCGACCTCTTTGGCCCTGGTGAGCGCACGGGCCGTGGAGAGGTTGATATAATTCACCCAGGCGATGAGGATGATGAAAACCGCAAGGATTGACAGGAAGTTCACCGTATCCCGGTCCCCGTTGTTTTCAAATTCAAGCATGTAATGGGAGGTCAGGTGAATATCGTTGAGCGGTTGCAGGGGCAGTTCACAGGTCAGTTTGTAATACTTCAGTTCTTCACCGAATTCTGCCTCAACCAATACGGCAAGTTTCTTTTGAAGTGCTTTGATATCTGCATGCGGTTTGAGCAGCAGGTAAGTGTACCAGCCGCTGTCGCCCCAGGAGTTTTCCACCTCATTCCCGAATTTCTGCAGCAGGTTCTGGTAGGAGAGCAGGATGTCGTACTTCAGGTGCGAATTATGCGGGATATCTTTGAACACACCGGTGATCCGGTAGCTTGTTTTTTTATCCACACTCAGCGTTTGCCCCATCGGGTTCCTGCTGCCGAAATATTTTTTAGCCGTGGATTCTGAAACAAAAGCAGTGTTTGGTTCCTTGATGCCATTGATGGGATCACCCGCGATGAATGCATGTTTGAAGATCTCAAAGAGACCAGGTTCCGCAAAATACATCCGCTCTTCAATGAATTTATTTTCAGGTTGCGATGACGGGTCATCCTGGTTCGAAACAGCGGCCTTATACCGGAAAAGGCGAACCACCTTCTCCACCTCGGGGAACTTCTGCCTGATCCTCAGCCCTGCAGGGGGACAACACGAGGCAAACCTGACCGCCCCGCCTGCCTGGTCGCTGCGCTCATAGCGGAGCCGGTAGATGCGGCTGCTGTTTTCATGAAACCGGTCATAGCTTTTCTCATAATTCACAAAGTAGAGGATCAGCAGGCAGGCGGTCATGCCGATTGCGAGGCCAAAAATGTTGATGATGGAGTATCCTTTATACCGGATAAGGTTTCTGAATGCGACTTTCAGGTAGTTGTTGATCATCTGGTATTATTTTTCCTCACCCCATATTCCGCCATTCAGGGAATGGACAGGTGGAAGAAGAGTTATTATTCATGTTTCATGGTTTGCGCCGGATTGATGTTCGCGGCACTGATTGTCTGTGAACTCATTGTTATGACAGCCAGCAACAAGGCAGCCAGTCCTGATGTGGCAAAAACCCACAAATCCAGCCCGGTCCTGTATGCAAATCCCTGGAGCCAGTTGTTCATGATGTAATAGGCTGCCGGCCAGGAAATCAGGTTGGCAATTACCACCAAACCTGCAAATTCCCTTGTAAACCGGTAACCGATATTCCAGGAGGTGGCTCCCATCACCTTGCGGATCCCGATCTCCCTTGTACGCTGTTCGGCCGAAAAGGAGGCCAGACCAAATAAACCCAGACAAGTGATAAAGATAGCCAGGATTGAAAAATAATTGAAGAGCGTTCTCATTCTTTGTTCGGATGCGTACATTTTTGAGATATCATCATCGAGGAAGCTGTATTCATAAGGAAATTCGGGGGCGAATTTTTTCGTGGTCCGTTCAAGAAAACCGAGGGTTGATGAGATATCGGCGGAGCTGATACGGATCCCGATCGCAGTGAACCATTGCGGGTCAATAAGAATCACCAGCGGTTCAATCCCTTTATGGAGGGAGCGGAAATTGAAATCTTTGAGCACCCCGATGATGGGAGTGCTGTCGTTGAACATTTTTTTCCCGAGCGGGTTGACCATCCCCATCTTGCGGGCAGCCATTTCATTGATGACAACCCCGGCGGAATCTACGGATGAACCGGATGAATAATACCGTCCGGATGCCATGGGAAGGTCAAAGGTTTGTTGGAAATCACAATCCGCGTAAATGATGTTCATGATGATCGGGTCTTTTCCTGTTTTCCCTTCCCATTCTGTAAGGGTCGTGCCCCAGAAAGGACTTGTTCCGATCTTATTGGATGTGGCGCTGACCCCTGAAATGGCCGGATTGGAAAGCAACTCCTGTCTGAAAGCGGAGAACTTTGCCTTTAACCGTTCGTTCATCGGGATGAAAACGATGTGGTCGGTTTGAAAACCCAGTTCCTGGGACCCCAGGAAGGATAGTTGTTTGGAAAAGAATACCGTGCAGATGATCAGGAAAATGGAAAGGGAAAACTGGAAGATAACCAGTAATTTCCGGAAGATCCCGGAAGCCGGCCGGGACTGCCTGTGCATGATCGATACGGGTTTGATTGATGAGAGGTGCAACGCCGGATAGCTGCCTGAGATGATGCCCGTGACCAGGGTGACGCCAACCAGGATCAGTACCATGTGAACAGAGAGATCTCTCAGTGAAAGTGTTTTTTCGGCCAGGTCGTTGAACAACGGCAGCAACATCCACACCAGCCCCACCGCGATGATCAGCGCCAAGAATGAAAGGATGAGGGATTCGCTGAAGAATTGCTGGATCAGGTGCATCCTGCCTGCCCCGCCTACCTTACGAATCGCCACCTCCCTTGCGCGACGCATCGATCGGGCCGTGGTCAGGTTCATGTAGTTGATACAGGCGATGAGCAAAACAAACAGGGCAATGGTGGAGAAGATGTAGATCGATTTGATGGCTCCGTTGCCTTCTAAACCGTACAAATGAATATCGCGCAAGGGTTGAATAAATATATTCCGGGCAACGCCTTGTACCTTGGTTTCGATGAATCCGGAGATCTTCCGGTTAAAGGCATCGATGTCAAGGTTTTCGGGCATCAGGAGAAATGTATTGTAGCCAAAATCATTCCAGCTGTTATCTTCTCCATAGCCGGTAATCTCCTGCATGTGTTTAAACGGGATCAGGAAATCATATTGCAGGTAGCTTTCACCCGGAAGATCCTCAATCACCCCGGTAACGGTGAAATCAAACCGGTTGTCGAGCTTCAGTAATTTCCCAAGCGGATCCGTTTTGCCAAAAAACGAGGTGGCCATCTTTTCAGTAAGCACGATCGACCAGGGGTTTTGAAAGGCATTGTCGCAATTTCCTCGGATAAAGCGCAAGCTGAACATCCTGAAGAGTGATGAATCGGCATAACCGGGAATTTCATAGAACCGACTGTCGATACCTGAAGTGACCAGCATTTTATCGATGGTGTAGAACCGTGCCGATTCCGACACTTCGGGGAATTCATCTTTCATGGCTTTCGCCAGGGCTGGCGGTGTTCTCCAGTGCTGAAGGCTTTTCCCCTCCTTGTCGTATTCGAAGTTGACCCGGTAAATCCGGCTGGCATTCGGGAAAAACCTGTCGTAACTCAATTCGTCAGTCACCCAGAGGAAGATCAGGATGAAGCAGGCCATCCCGATGGCCAGTCCGGTGAGGTTGATCAGGGAAAAGGTCTTGTTCCTGAGCAGGTTCCGGATGGCTGTAATAA
>CAZPWZ010000220.1:0-4745 GCA_964590675.1 uncultured Draconibacterium sp. | reverse complement strand
ACAAATTTCTATCCTGATTACGTTCGTGCCTACGCCATGGTAAAACTGGCTGCTGCCCGAGCCAACACCGACATCGGGCGAATGAGCAAAGAAAAACTCAACGCCATTGAGAAAGCATGCAAGGCCGTGATCGACGGGAAATACCATGACCAGTTTTTAGTCGACCTTTACCAGGGGGGTGCCGGAACATCGGCCAATATGAATGCCAATGAAGTGCTGGCGAACATCGCCCTGGAAATGAGCGGTCATAAAAAAGGCGAGTACCAGTTTATCGAACCGCACGATGACCTGAACATGGGGCAGTCAACCAACGATGTATATCCCACCACCATTCATGTTGCATTGTTATTGCATACTGACAAACTTCTCAGAGAAGCACAACTGCTCTCCGATGCTTTTCACAAAAAAGGTGATGAATTTAAAAATCTCCTGAAAATGGGTCGCACCGAGGGTCAGGATGCCGTACCCATGACCCTTGGCCAGGAGTTTCATGCCTTTGGCGCCCAGTTGGATGCAGAGATCAAGGGCATCCGTTATTGCGAAGCATACCTCTATGAACAGAATATGGGTGCTACGGCCATAGGCACCGGGATCACTGCATCCCCAGGCTATGCCGAAAAATGCGCAGTCCATCTTGCTGAAATAACCGGGAAACCCATGGTATTGCACCCTGAACTGATTGCTGCCACTTCCAGTATGCAGGGATTCGTGATGTATTCATCTGCGATCAAGAGCCTGGCGGTTGCTTTATCAAAAATCAGCAGCGACCTTATCATCCTGGCGATGGGACCACGTACGGGTATCTTTGAAATTAATTTACCTGCATTGCAGCCAGGTTCATCCATTATGCCCGGAAAGGTTAATCCCGTGATGCCCGAGTTAATGAATGAAGTATGTTATAAAGTCATGGGCAACGATGTAACCGTGACCATCGCATCGTCGAACGGGCTTTTGCAGCTGAATGCATATGAACCGGTGGTGGCCATCGCCATCATGGAATCGCAGGCGATTCTGTTCAAATCAATGCCTTTGTTCCGGAAAAACTGCATCGATGGGATTACAGCCAATGAAAACGTGCTGAAACATTACATTGACCGCAGTGTGGGAATTGTCACCGCCCTTAATCCGGTACTCGGGTATGAAAAAACCACTGAACTGGCCAAGGAGGCGCTGCAGACTGACAAGGGGATACTGGAACTGATCCGCGAAAAGAAATTACTGACTGAAGATCAGATCAAGAAGCTGTTGGATCCGGCAACGATGACGGGACAGAAGTGATTTACGATTTACGATTTACAATTTACGATTTTACAATGACGAATGACTAGTGACAAGTGATGTAACTTTATAAATAAATATTTTCGTTCAATTAAAAACAGTAAACCATGAAAAACATTGTGAAGATCACCCGAAACTCCCTGATGATGATGTTAATCGTTGTCAGCATGATTGCCAATGCGCAGGATAAAAAGTTACCCAATGTTGTCATCCTTGCAACCGGGGGTACCATTGCCGGAGCCGGTGCAAGTTCAACCGGATCGGCTTATACCTCGGGCCAGGTTAAGATTGAAGCCATGATAGATGCTGTGCCTAATATCCGGAAATTAGCCAATTTAAAGGGGGAACAACTTGCAAACGTGGGGTCGCAGGACATGAGTGTGAAGGTATGGCTTGACCTGGCAAACCGCATCAACGAATTATTAAAGACCAATGATGTTGACGGAATAGTCATTACCCATGGAACCGACACACAGGAGGAGACTGCATTTTTCCTGAACCTGGTGGTGAAAAGTGAAAAACCGGTGGTTCTGACCGGATCCATGCGTCCTTCAACGGCGCTGAGTGCCGATGGCCCCCTCAATATGTATAATGCCGTTGCCCTTGCTGCCAGTCCGCAAGCGAAAGGATATGGTGTGCTGGTTGTCATGAACGATGAGATTCACTCGGCACATGCAGTTAAAAAGATGATGAGCACACCGGTTCAGACATTCATGTCGCCTGAAGAAGGAATGGTGGGAACCGTAATTTTTGGCGATGTGCAGCTATTTCACAAACCACATGCACTTCATACCGTAAACAGTGAATTCTCTGTTGAAGGTGTGAAGGAACTTCCGCGTGTTGACATCGTTTATGGCTGTGCCGACATGTCGACCGATTTGATTGATATAATGGTTAAGGCCGGAGCAAAAGGAATTGTAATTGCCGGGTTGGGTGATGGAAACATGAATGCAGGGACCCTCGAGGCAGCAAAAAAAGCGACTAAAGCCGGGATCCCGGTTGTAAGGGCCACGCGTGTGCCCATCGGGGCAGTCCTGATCAATGGGGAGGTCAATGACAAGGAATTCGGAACGCTCTGTTCAGACGAACTTAATCCACAGAAATCCAGGGTGCTGTTGATGTTATCCTTGTTGAAAAAGAGAAATTGGGAGGATACCCAGAAGCTGTTCATTGAATATTAATCAATTTTAACCAGTTCACCATGAAACAACGCTATTCAATACTATGGATTCTGGTTGTCTTGCTTCTACCCAGTGTTTTATGGGCGCAGGAACCACAAACAGGTGACACCACCTATTACAAAACATTGATCCCCGAGGCGAAACAAGGACTTCTGAAAAATGTCGACATCATCGCCAATATGCAATTTGGCCTCGAAAATAAGTTCACCGACATGGATTATACGGGATCGAGGTTCAGGTTTGAACAATTCAGGATGGAAATCCGTGGACAGGTTCATGAAAAAGTCTATTTCCGTTTTCGAAACAGGTACACTAAAACACCTACTACCCAGTCGATCGATAACGTTTTTGGCTCTGTCGACCTGGCTTATATCCGGGTCGATATTTCGAAGAAATGGAGCATCACTGCCGGTAAAATGTGCGCCGACTGGGGAGGTATCGAATTTGACATGAACCCGATCGACATCTACGAATACTCGGATATCGTTGAAATGGCTGATAATTTCCTGACCGGGGTACAGGTTGCCTACAAGTTCCATAAAAACCACTCTTTTACATTCCAGGCGCTGAATTCCAGGACTAAATCATTCGATGAAATTTATGGAAACCAGCCAAACGTAACTGAATCTTTGTTCCCGCTGGCGTTGGTCCTCAACTGGCGGGGCAGTTTTTTCAAAGGCAAGTTCAATACCATCTGGGCTTACGCCATTCATACAGAAGCCAAAGACATATTCATGAACTATATTGCCCTTGGGAATCAACTTCACCTGGGCAAGTTTACCATTGAATACGACTTCAAATGGAGCGCGGAAGATCTCGACAGGACAGGGATTGTCAGCGCCACTGTGCCGGATAACATCATTTTCGGGATGGATACCGTGAATTACCCTTATGCAATGAAAAACTGCCAGTATACCAGCCACTGGATGCACCTATACTACCGGTTGAACAAGCACCTTAATTTTGCAATTATCGGGATGGTTGACTTTGCCAAATGGAAATCTGATGTTGATCCCCAAAAAAACACGGACGATATCAGGATCGCATGGGGTTATATCCCGACCATCGAATACTATCCGTTTAAAGACCTGAACCTGCGCTTTTATGCGAACTGGGTTGGAAGGATCTACAATTACTCAGACTATGCAAAAACGCGGTTGAAAGCCAGCGATTATTCCACCGGCAGATTTACCATCGGCTTTGTATCCCCGCTGGGAATTTTCTGATGAAAAGGTAAAATATACCAGTAATCACATTTATTAACAATCTTCTTTTTTGAAACGGTTCCCCCGGTTAATAAATCCGAAACCCGGTTCAACCCCTGACAGGGTTTGCCGGGTTTCGTTGCTATCCATTTTTCTGATGATAGACATTATAATGCCTCCTGTCGCTTTGACATGAAATGAGTCGCACATGTATTCCAAAGCCGGATCCAATTGTCGCTTTGATATGTAAAATTCACATTCCTTGTGATTTATCAGAGACATACGGCAAGACTAATTGTTGTTTTGATAAATTTTAATTCGAAAAAAGTATGGGACAGAATAAATCAATCATCTCTTTCATCCTTTCCTTTATTATTGCGCTGGGATTAACCTTCCTTCTCAAAGAACCATCATTTACCGACTCGCAGGTCTATGTTTTGTTTCTCCTGTTCTTTGCCATTGGCTTGTGGCTCACGGAAGCCATACCTCCTTTTGCAGTCAGCCTGCTCATTATAGCTTATCTTGTATTTGCACTTGGGAATAAATATATCAACTCAGCGCCTGAAGACATTGCAAAGTATGCCCAAACCTTTTCCAGTAGCGTGATCTGGCTACTGCTTGGCGGTTTTTTCCTGGCTGCAGCCATGACCAAAACAAAACTGGATGAGACTCTTTTCAGGGTTACACTGAAAGTTTCAGGTACAAATCCCAGAAATCTGCTCATTGGCTTGATGTTCACCACCATGGTTGCTTCGATGCTGATGTCGAACTCTGCTACAACCGCCATGGTGATCGCTGCAGTCATGCCTCTCCTTACCTCGCTGGGCAAAAAATCAGGGTTTGCGAAAGCCTTGCTGCTGGGCATCCCGATCGCTGCATCCATCGGTGGTATGGCTACGATTATCGGGACACCTGCAAACGCAATTGCCGTAGGTGCGCTGGCAAATGAAAACATATCCGTCGAATTCATTGATTGGATGATCTACGGTACACCCGTCGCCATTATCCTGACTGCGATAAGTTGTTTTGTACTGATAAGAGTGTATATCAAGGACAAAACTCCCATATCCCTTGCGTTCCT
>CAZPWZ010000219.1:0-4752 GCA_964590675.1 uncultured Draconibacterium sp. | reverse complement strand
GCGGGGTGCATGGGCGGTGGTCTTGAAGGATGCTTCACTAAAGGCTCATTATATTAAGGTTTGGGATGCGGGGCGTTATAAAATGGAGGCGAAAGAAAAGCCGAAAGCCATCGACCAGGATGTCTGGAATGATGCGAAACGATTTGTCGCGTATGGCAAGAACCGGGATGGGGTAGTCCGCACTGAGCAAACCATACTTCCTGCAGTACCGGTATATTTCAAAATGGCCGATCGTGACAAAGCCACCCTGGCTTTGAAAAACATTGCCGGGAATGCGTTTACGACCAATTGGGGGGTGCGAATCCTGCGCGAGGACAGTCCTTGGTTCAAGCCTACAGGCTATCATTATGGAAGTGTCTGGCCATTATTTACCGGATGGGCCTCCCTGGCTGAATACATCACAGGGAATCCGATCCCGGGTTATTCCCACATGATGAATAACCTTAATGTTTACCGGAACTGGGGACTTGGATTCGTGGAGGTGGTGCTGAACGGTGCTGAATACAAGCCTTCCGGGGTTTGTGCCCACCAATGCTGGTCGGAGACAATGGTGCTGCAGCCTGCCATTGAGGGGATGCTTGGGATTGATATCAGGGCACAGGAAGGAAAAATTTCCCTTTCACCACAATTGCCGCCCCAATGGGATTCCTTGTTGGTTGAAAATATAAGGATGGCTGACCAATCCGTTGATATGCGCTATACCCGCCTGGGTGGCATTGTGACATACCATTTTTCACTGGACCAGGGAAAGCCGGTCCGCATTGAATTCATGCCCAATTTCCCGGCAGGAACCCGTTTTAAAAATGTTACCCTCGGTGGCAGGCAGGTTCCGTTTACATCTTTTAAATCAAGCCAGTCGATGACACTGATGGTTTCATTTGACCTGGGATCTGCATCCGAACTTGTGGTGGAGGCTGAATCTGGGATCTCCGTATTACCGGTTGTTGCGGACCCAAAGCCTGGAGATGCCGCCGAAGGGTTGCGGATCTTGTCGACCCGGTTATCGGGAAAACGATACCAGGTTGAAATCGAAGGCAAATCAGGAAGTTCCGGCATCCTGGAGTTCTGGTCCGGGGCGGTGGATTTATCACAGGCAGAAAATGCCAGGTTCATTGATCAAACCGGCAGGATCTTCAGGTATTCAGTAGATTTCGCCAGGTCCGAATCAAAATATGCATCCAAGATAGTTTCACTGGAACTTAAGTGATGATAAAATCAACCTGAATGAAAACCCTCAAGTCCATTTTGCTGTTTATTATGGTTTTTGATGCAGCCGCCGGGTTTGGGCAGTTTCTTTCCAACCTCCAGGCGTCGAAAAATGATGCATTGTATACCACCTATGCCGCTCCACCGTCACGGTCGCATTATAAAACCGACCAGGGTTATCATTTGCAATGGGATGACGATGAATCGGGATTGGAATTCATCTCAAAGGAGGGGCCCAACCTGGGAATCGCTTTTCAATCAGGCAAACGATTGATATTCAAACTGAATGAATTGTACCTTGAACCTGTCGTTACCTGCTCATACAGTGATCTTGTCAAGTACTATTACTACCCGGTGAAGGATTTTCGGGTGGAAGTTTTTACTGCCGTGTACAGCTCCGAAACAGTCATTGTTCAATACCGTTTGATAAATGAAGGTGTGTTTCCGCTGGCGGTGACCGCACTCCCCTATCTTTATTGTCCTGCATCAGATAGCCTGCATTCTGTAGCACACCGTTCTTACCCGGACTGCTATTCGTTTCAACTTAAAAAGAAAAGGGATGGCTGGATGAAGGAACACGATATTCCTGTGGAGGAGAACTTTACCGGATACCTGAAATCCAGCCTCCGCTATGACAGTGTCTTCACCTGGAGATTAAAAAATGATCAGGGAAGGCTTCAAAAACAATCCGGCACTTTATCCAGGCTGCTGGAATCATTGTCGATCCAAAAGCGCTACAGTCCCTTCATCAATGGGATAACCGCGTTCAGAACCTTAAAGATGCAACCCGGTGAATCAACCACTTTCGAGGTGATTGTAAGTTTAGTCAAACGTGACGAACCGGATGCTGCTTTGAACGGAACCTTGCGCAAAGCTGAAAATGATAAGTCGTCGCAAGATTCGAGACTCCGGGAGGCTGAAAGTCTGAAGCTTGCCGGTGAATTCAGGATGTTGGAATCCATGGATTTGACCCGGCTGGTAAAAGAGGATGAGCAGGCCTATTCCAGGATTCCGGTATTGAAATTCCGGGACAAGGACACAGACAAGGCGAATAACAAGGACAAGGTAAATAACAAGGACAAGGAGATGCTATACTGGAGCGCCTTTTCGCTGATGCGGCAGTGTATGATGCCCCCGGAAGGAGCATGTAATTACAACTATTATGTTTTTTCGCGCGAACCCAGGTGGGGCTGGGGCTATGGAGGACAGGTGTTTCACGAAAGCCTTGCCATGATGGCCTATGCCTATATGGATCCCAAGGGGGCCATGAATTCCCAGCGGATTTACATGGAACGTCAAAAACCGGATGGTTATATCAATTACCGCACCGGACCCTATCTGAATGAAACCATTGAAACCGATGGAAAACAGACCAGTTCTGCTCCATGGTTCAATTACCAGAACCTCGAAATATTTCATATCACCGGTGACAGGCAATTTCTCAAAGAGGCATATGTTTCGGGAAAGAAATTCTACCGCTATTATATCTCTAACCGGGATTCCAATAACAACGGGTTATGTGAATGGGGCGCCCATGCCGAGCTGGAATCGGTGCGCGATGCCCGCGTGGCCGTTTGGGATAAGGTTGGATGGGCAGCCGGTTTCGAGGGCCCTGATGTAAACGCGATGCTGGTGATGGAGGCCAGGTCTCTTTCGGATATGGCTTCAAAACTGGGATTCTCCGAAGAATCTATCATGTGGCGGGAGGATGCTCTCAAACGCAGCGCACTGATCAATAAAACCATGTGGGATACTGAAACAGGTTTTTATTACAACGTGAATAAAAAGGATCAGTCGTTTAATTTTCATAGCCTCAATGATTTAAAAATCAAGGAGATTATTGGATTTCTGCCTTTGTGGGCCGGTGTAGCGGACAAAGAAAAGGCAGATCTCCTGCTGAAAAAAATGGTTGATACTACTGAATTCTGGCGGCAATATGGCATTCCTTCACTCACTGCCAAAAGTGATTATTATTGCCCGATCGGATATTGGAACGGCCCTGTTTGGGTGCAATGGCAGTATCTTATTTACAGGGGTTTAAGGGATTATGGTTACGATGAGTTGGCCGGGCAACTGGCCGGCCGGGTTCTGGATAACATGGTTTACCACCTTAAAAAGGATCATATTTTCTGGGAATTTTACAGCGCTGATGACCGCCAGGCAGGTTGGAATAATACATATATCTGGGCAGGGATCGCGGCAAGGTTTCTGATTGATGCAGAGTTAACTCAATAGTAAAATCTAAAAACATGACAGAAAATAAAAATGGATTCACGGCAATAATCTCCGGAGCCACCGGACTTGTTGGGGAACAACTGCTTGGTCAGTTGCTGGATGATCCAACCTACCTGAAGGTTATAGCCGTTGTGAGAAGACCGCTGGATATAAAGCATGAAAAACTGGTCCAGCAGGTGATTGATTTTGGAAAATTACCCGGAGCAATTGCCGGAATAAATGCTGACCATGGATTTTGCTGTCTGGGAACCACGATCAAAACGGCAGGGAGCAAGGAAAAACAATATATCATCGACCATGATTATGTTGTGGAATTTGCCCGTAGCTGCCACATTGCCGGGGTGCGTCGTTTTGCAGTGGTTTCCTCCATTGGTGCGAATGCGGAATCTTCAAACTTTTATCTCAGGACAAAGGGTGAAATGGAACGGGATTTGAAAACGGTTCCATTCAGTTGCCTCTGCATCCTTCAACCATCCTTACTAATGGGTGAACGACGGGAATTCAGGACTGGCGAGAAAGCTGCCACAGTAGTGATGAAATTCCTGAATCCCATGATGATAGGTGCTTTAAAGAAATATCGCGGGGTTCAGGCTTCGGCTGTAGCAAAATGCATGATCAGTCAAATTCAATCAAAGGCATCCGGCATCAAGATTATCGGATCGGATGAAATTTAAGGTACCAACAGAAAAATGATTACTTTCATCCTCTGGCTCCTATTCTATCGTAATACAATGAAACAATTCTTATTCTTTCTTTTCCTGGTATTCCTGGCATTATCCGCCACCGCGCAGCAGTTTAAAGCCGTTGAGGATTACCTCCGCATCAATGCAAAGGCCAATGACCCTCTGTACTCGACTTATGCCTCAGCCATGGCCCGCTCACAGCTATATGGTGATAAGGCCTACAAGATGGATTACTATTCCGACTGCAGGCCGGTGACCTATTCTTCAGACCACGCCGGCAGTATGTTTTGCATGTGGAAAGTTGATGAAGTCGTCATACCGTCGATCGGCGAATTCCTCGTGAAGCCGGTGGTGCAGTTTTCATTCCCGGATATGGCCATCCTCGAGTACCAGCCATTCCGCGGAATTCGTGTAAAGGAGACCTTCTTTGTATATAGTTCCGCGGTTGCCATGGTGGACATGGAGATTAAAAACACCGATAAAACCGTACATGAAGTTGCGGTATACCCGGTCCTGGAAACAGGTAACGACTCGCTCGGGATTCTCAGGTAGGAACAGGAATCGAATGGTTATGTGACACAACGATATGAAAGGCCCTATCGCCTTATCAGCAGCCTGAAGACAGATT
>CAZPWZ010000218.1:0-4768 GCA_964590675.1 uncultured Draconibacterium sp. | reverse complement strand
TAAGAACCGGCATACTCGAGAATGGCATGCGCTATTTTATCCGTGCGAATAAAATGCCCGAAAAACGGGGCGAATTTTTCATTGCACATAATGTTGGCGCCATCCTGGAGGATGACGATCAGAACGGTCTCGCCCATTTTACGGAACATATGGCATTCAACGGCACAGAGAATTTTCCAAAAAAGGGGATCCTCGATTACCTCGCCACCATCGGGGTGAAATTCGGGACCAATGTCAATGCCGGCACAGGGCTCGAACGCACTGTTTACAACCTGTCGAATGTCCCGCTGATACGGGATGGAATCATCGATACTGCCCTGCTGATCCTGCATGACTGGTCGGGTTATATCTCCTTTCTGCCTGAGGAGATCGACCTGGAGCGCGGCGTCATCCGGGAGGAATGGCGCATGTATGGTTCAGCCAGTGAACGCATGAGTAACGAACTGGCCCCGGTTATCTACAAAGGGTCAAAATATGCACTCAGGAATGTGATTGGCGACACTGCCGTCATAAACAATTTTAAGTACGGGACCATTAAAGATTTTTACCACAAATGGTACCGTCCCGACCTACAGGCCATCATTGTGGTGGGCGATTTTGATGAAGATGCCATGGAGGCAAGGATCAGGAAGCTCTTCGGTACTGTTCCTGCTGTAAAAGATCCCACACCAAAGCCGGAATTCGACCTCCCTGATAACATCGAACCCATCATCGGGACTGCCACTGACCAGGAGGCTACGGCGACCATCGTCAATGTTTACTATAAGCACAACGCTGTCAGGAATGAGGAGAAAAACCTCGCTTACATGCGACTCCAGCTGATGCGCAACCTGATCAATGCCATGTTTGCCCAGCGGATGAATGAACTTGGGAATAAGGAAAATCCCCCGTTCCTGCTTGCAAGGAGTTATTATGGATCCTATACCAGCACCAAAGATGCATTTACCGGCATGGCCCAGGCAGCGAATAACCAATCAATAAAGGCACTTACAGCGCTGCTCACGGAGATGGAACGCATGAACCGATACGGGTTCACTCCTCCGGAATTTGAACGGGCCAGGGCCGACATCCTGCGAAGCTATGAATCAAGATACCTGGACCGCGATAAAAGAAAGAACCGCGAACTGGTTTACGCAAATGTATCCTACTTTCTTACCAATAATCCCAATCCCGGAATTGAATTTGAATATCAGTTTGTCCAATCGATGTTGCCAGGGATTTCACTTGATGAAATAAACAAGGAAACCAGGAAGTATGTGAGGAACGACAACCAGGTGATCACCATCACCGGACCGGATAAACCGGGGATCTCCCTGCCCTCAGAAGCCGAGATAAAAGCAGTTCTTGAAACCTATAAAAACTCAACCATTGATCCTTATATCGATGTACTCGCCGGGAAAAAACTCATTGAATCAGAACCTAAGCCTGGCAAGGTGGTAAAAAAATCGGCCAATGCAACTTTTGGCACCATTGAATGGACCTTGTCGAACGGGATGCGGATTGTGTTTAAACCGACTGATATCAAGGAAGACGAACTGATGCTGCGTGGTGTCTCGGCCGGGGGCACCTCTCTTCTTGCAGACGAGCTGGTTCATTCTGCCGATCTGTTCAGTGATGCCATGTCGCAGATGGGCGTCGGAAGCTTTTCAAAAACCGACCTGACAAAAATGATGGCCGGTAAGCGGGTCAATGTTTCTCTCGGGCTTACCAACGACCAGGATGTAGTGATGGCCCGCACCTCCCCAAAAGACCTGGAAACCCCACTTCAGCCTATTCATCTCGTTTTCACAAGCCCGCGATGGAACGAAACGGATTACAGCACCTGGATGGAAAAGGTGAAATCAAATTACATCAATGCGGCATCTGAGCCCAGAACGGCCATGCGCGATACGATTGCCGTCATGATGAGCGACCATAACCCCCGTGCTGTGCCTTTATCGTACAAATTGCTCGACGGGGTCACCCTGGAAAAGATCAAAACCATTTATAGGGAACGGTTTTGTGATCCGGGAAATTTCACCTTCATTTTTGTCGGAAAAATTGATCCTGAATCAGTTAAGCCCCTGTTTGAGAAATACCTGGCCTCCCTGTCCACCGTGAAACGCACCGAAACGGCCAAGGATGATGGGATAAGGCCGCCCAAGGGCAAGGTGACAAATGATTTCCTCCGTGAAAACAAAACTCCCAGGGCATCCCTGTTCTACAATCTGAACGGGACATGTGATTTTACTGCCAATGACAAATTAATGGGGGCCGCTATCCGTCACATTCTTGAACTGCGGTATGTTCAGTCCATCCGCGAAGATGAGGGTGGCGCTTACAGCGTAAGGATTTCATATGCGCTGAATAAATATCCTGAAACAAGGTTTCTTTACAATGTGAGTTTTGATACGGATCCCATCAAGGCAGACAAGCTGCTTCTCCTTGTTCACAAAGAGGTAGCCCGACTGATCGAAGAGGGTCCGCTGGAAGCCGACCTGCTGAAGGCAAAGGAGTATTTCCTCAAGCAGCGCCCCGAAGACATGAAGGAAAATACTTTCTGGGGGAATATCCTTTTTGATTATTACTTTTATGGTTTGAATTACCTGACCTGATTTGAGGACAATGTGAAGGCGCTCAGCGTAAAATCAGTGCATGATTATGCAAGAAAAAACCTCATCCAGGGGAATGAGGTGAAGGTGATCATGCGACCGTAAAGGGACTATCAATTTACGATTTACGATTTACGATTTGCGATTTATTCAAGATTGAAACAATATTAAAACTATCCATATGGAAACAAAAAGATTTAAAAACTGGTGGTTTTTAGCCATTAACGGCGCTATTATTATTATTTTCGGATTACTGTTCCTGTTTTTCACCCAGGAGACTATTTTAACTTTGATCAAGTATTTCGGGATTATCCTGGTAGCCGGGGGCGGCTTTCTTTTGTTCCTTGGGATCAACAATCTAAGGAAAGACAAGGATGCGGCCCTGACATTGGTGGAGGCAATCGCCAGCATTGCAATCGGACTGGCCCTGCTGCTTTTTCCCCAGGCCACTATAGCTTTATTCCTGATGCTGATAGGGATCTGGGCAATCCTTCTCGGGATCATTCAGATTGTGATCATCGTAAACATCAAAGGAACCATCGCCAATAAAAACATTCATCTTATCAATGGTTTGCTGACGATAGGATTAGGCATCCTGCTGCTGTTCAATCCATTTGCCTGGGCCGTTTTCATGGCCAAGGTAATCGGGGTTCTTGCAACAATTTTCGGTCTCCTGCTGATCTATATTGCATTGTTGCTGCGGTCGATTAAAATCAATGAAGCTTCAGTAATCCCAAAATAAAGGTCGCCGATACCCCGATAATATCAGCCAATACAAATAAATCAGGGCAATGAAAAAAAGATTTCATTGCCCTGATTTATTTGAACCACGGAAAACTACCTGAAGATCACTTTAAAATTTGCAATATCATCGCCGGATTTGACGGAGATGAGATAAACCCCAGTTAGTTCTTTATTCCCGGTTAGCTGGTCGCGGTTCAGGGTAAAAGTCTGGATTCCTGAGCCCCTGATCACTTTATCTACCGAAGATATTGACCGTCCGGTTATATCGGTAACCGATACTGTGACAACAGCGCTGCTTTTCAGGTTTACTGAAACATGGAGCACGTCATCACAGGGATTAGGATAAACAAAAGTGCCGGATGCCAAAGGATCCCTGTCGCCCGGAACCGAGGTTGTGGTTGTATCGTAACCTCCCGACAGGCATACCAGGAGTCCGTTTCGCCCACCGGCAACCAGTTCCCTGGTGTTGTCACCCACGATGTCGGGGATGGAATGAAGTGCATCGATGGCAGTATTGCTGATTGTGGTCTGCAATATTTCCCCCGTAGCTCCGTCCATGAAGTTGGTCCCGTTGTTGACATAAAGGGTTCCGATGGCGGCATCGTTTGTACCATCCCAGTTAATATCACCCATGTTGGTCACATTCCATGATTTATCAGCAAGTGGCTCCTGCCATAGGATTTCAGCATTATAGCCGTTGATCATCACACCCTTGGCGCCGCTGTGGGCCACCAGTATGTCGGGATGACCATCCTTGTTCACGTCACCCATGTCTTCAAACCTGAGGATCAGGGCATTATTTTGGACCGTGGTTATTTTCACCTGTGATCCGGTGACCGCATTATGAAAATAGACTTTGCCGTCGTAGTCACCAGAAGCGACATCCTTGATCCCGTCGCCAGTGCAGTCATCGATCTGCATCAGGGCCCAGGTCGACGAGCCCGAGGGATAAGATGTCCATACAATGGCCCCGTTGGAACCATTGATGCCGTATACCCTGGATTGTGTTTCAGGTGGATTGGTTGCTCCCGCGACAACATCCTCCAGACCATCGCCCGTGAAATCCTCCACCCCGATCACAGAAAATACTGCTGCTCCCGTGGGCGTTTCCCATATGGAAAGACCTGTATAACCATTCAGGCAATAGACCCTTCTCGGCCCCGTATCGTTGCCATCGTCACCAGTGCAGGCAAGCACATCCGGAAACCCGTCATTGTTATAATCGATCCGTGCATCCACCTGGTACAACCAGCCTCCTCCACCATATTCATGGGTATCGTGCTTCCAGATCGGAATGCCGGTTTTGCCGGAAAGGGCCCGGATAGACCGGTCGCCTCCTGTCGTCCCGACAATTACATCCCGGTATCCGTCGTTATCGATATCATCGATGGTTATCAGCGTATATCTGTTCAACTATACACGTCTGTCCATGG
>CAZPWZ010000217.1:0-4769 GCA_964590675.1 uncultured Draconibacterium sp. | reverse complement strand
TGTTAAATGCATATTATCAATGCTTTATAAATTTATCTGAAAATATTTCTTCCCGCCGGTCCTCTGTCCCGGTTGCCGGTCAGGACTCCAACCGGAAAAAGTCTGTAAACCGATAGATGATGACCACGAACCAAAAGAATGTCTACACCATCGAAAAGTTGCAATCTCCATCTCCAACTATTCGCTTTTAATCGCTTTAACAACGGAACGTCCCTGTCCGTGGGTGACACTGAGGAGATAGAAACCAAGGGGAAGTCCAGGAGGGACGGATAGTTTTGCTGTTGTTGTTCCGGGCATGACCGAAAGCGAATTCTGATGTAAGAGCCTGCCTGACAAATCATGCCATTCAAACAGAATTTTACCTGATGCACCAAAAGGAAGCCTGATGTTCAGTTCCGAAATAAACGGATTGGGGTAAATGCTGATACCGGTAGTACTTCGTTTTTCAGGAACAGCATAGGGAACATCTCCGTATGCCAGAACCGTCCCCATCCCACCAACCAGGTATCCCCCTGATTCATGTGTCATCAACAGATCATAAAGGTTATTTGATGTAACAGGCATTTGACAGGACCAGTTCAAGCCTCCATCCGTGGTTTTGAATAACATTCCTTTGGTCCCTGTGATATACCCGGTGTTACTGTTAATAAAACTCATACGAAGGAGATACGACTTCACCGGGAGCGAGGATATCTCTGTCCAGGAATCGCCTCCGTCAGTAGAGCGGATAATGTATGGAACATCATAATTATCAGTGCCTATAAGAAATCCTGTATCGGTTGATGGAAAACAGATGTCAGCGTAGGAATATGCCGGTACAGTCCTGGATTCCCATGTTGCACCATGATCCTGGGTTCGAAGCAATATTCCGTTGTCGCCCGCTACGAAACCTGTCTGGGGAGTGGGAAACGCAATTTTATTGAGGCTGTAGGATGCCGGAACAGTCAGGGGAATCCAGGTATGTCCCCCGTTGTCAGTACGTTTTAAAGTTGCCCAGTGAAATCCGCCAGGGCTTAATCCTCCTCCGCAGACAAAGCCGGTCTGAAGATCAGTCATGCAGAGCTCGCTCAACCAATCTCCACGGGACGGTAACGGTAGCCCGGTCCAAGTCCTTCCGCCATCGGTTGTTTTATAAAAGCCAGATTGGTACAACAGCAAATAGCCGTTGTCAGCGTCCAGGAATTCTGCATCAGCGAATAATGGAGGTCCGGGCAGAGAATCAGTTTCCCATGCAGAACCTTCGTCATACGACCGCATCATCACCTCATTTCCGAATATGTAAATTGCATTTCCGGCGCGGAGTATCCTTTTTAGATCTGAAATACTCCCCTGCAACAGACTTTCGATTGTATCGCCCTTGTTTGGGGATAGGCAGATACTTCCGCCATAGCCCACAGAGCAAAAGGAGTTTTCGTCCTGCAAAGCAATTGCACAAATGGCATTGGTAGAAGGGATTCCGGTGTTCTGCCAGGTTTTTCCTCCATCGGTCGTTCGCCGGATAAGAAAACTCCGGTCGCAGGTCAGCCCCACTGTATCGTTGTAGAAGCCGATTGACAGGATATGTGCATAATCCGGCCCCGGAAAGTCAAGAACTTCAATGGACTGAGCCCCATCGATTGTTTTTGCGATGAATCCGCTGTTACCTGCCAGATATCCCTTTCCGGAAGATTGAAAATCAACAGTATTCAAACTTTCAGGAATCGTGTCGGAAAGCAATGTCCACGAATTGCCCGCGTCGGTTGATTTCAGGATGAACCCCTTCCCTCCCGACATACCACCTCCTCCAACTGCATAGCCGGTATCTGCTGAAGGGAAACAAATGTCAAATATTCCGCTTACGGCAGGCAGTGTTAATTGTTGCCAGGTGTTTCCACCGTCGGCAGTTCGCAGCATGGTGCCTTGCAAACCTCCGGTCATGCCAACCAGGGGAGAAGAAAAGCAAACTGTGTTCAGCGTAACAAGCGGTGTCCCTGCGTATCGTGTCCAGGTGAGACCACCATCACCGGTACTGATAAGGACTCCTGAATCTCCCGCGGCGAATCCATGCAAGTTATCTGTCATGCAGATCGCGTTCAGGCCGGCCGTCACTCCGGACGCGAGGATGCTCCATGTGTGGCCTCCGTCAAGGGTTTTCATGATGGTCCCGCATTCGCCCGCGGCAAAACCGGTGGATGGTGAAGGGAAGTCAACCGCCATGAGGGTATTACCCTGGGGTTTGGGATTTACCCACTGAAACTGGCTATACGACGAGTGAGCAAAAATAATGATGCATAAAAACAGTACAATACGTTTCATGGCAATAAAGTTAGAGTGGGACGAGCGTCGGTTACTGCTTCGTAAATGTAATGATTTTTCAAATTACGGTTATTGTTTCTCAAAAATATTTCAAGATAATTTGCTTATCTTTCGGACAACATTTCATGCGTTAATATTTATTTTTTCGTGCCACATGGAATGTCCATAAATTACCATTCACTGTTTGCACGTGCATTGTTCTTATGTTTTAATGAAAATTTATATCACATGTAAAAAACAGAAACCCAGGAGAGATATCAGCCAGCGGTTCAAATACAGACCACAAATTTTTTATAATTTTGAAAGTAAGACATCAAATATCTGCAGTGATGAAAACAACATGGATAATGATGGTGTGCCTGATCCTGGCAATTGCGGATACAGGTTGTAAAAAAACTACGACCGAGGAACCGCAACCATCCAAAGTAGAGGTTATTATAAACGATGTTCCGATCCCGACTGATAAATACACTCGCATCGGCTACATGCTGAAAATGTGGGAGTTCATGAAGGATGGCCTTATGTTGCAAAGCATTGTTGTCATCGATAACGATACAAAAGCCGAACTGATGACCATCGGCGAAGAATCGTTTGACTATTTTAAATCAAATCCGTTGGATGAGGTTCCCTTTATGTCCCAGGATAAAATTTCATCGTATTATTTGTCGGTGCAGCTTCCTGTTCCACTCGGGCATCCTGTTCCCTCAAATGTTTCACACCGTTTTATCCTGCAGGACACCATAACGAAAAAGGAAGTGATCGTCGAGGGAGGATTGTTTTCCCCCAGGAAAACCGAATCTCCCATGACCATTCTATCCCCGGTTAAAGGAACAGGTTGGATGTTTATAAACCTGTCAACGATGGGCTATCACTATAATGCGATTTTTTTTGTCAACGGACTGATATATTCCGGCGAACAGTATGCGTTTGACAATCTTCAGCTGGATGAAACCCAGAACAGCTGTAATGGGGACCCCAAAAAGAACGAATCCTATTATAATTACGGCGATACGCTATATGCTGTCGCCAATGGTTCGGTAATGGCGCTGGTTGATGGTCGTCCCGAGAACCATGGCAATGCAAAGGATATCACCTTCCACTCGCTCGATGAATATGGCGGCAACTACCTGGTGCTGGATCTGGGCAATCAGCGGTATGCTATATATTGTCATTGCATTCCGGCTTCATTCCTCGTAAAAAAAGGAGATGTTGTAAAAGAAGGTCAGCCTGTTGCTTTGCTTGGAAATTCGGGGAATTCCACGGAGCCCCACCTCCATTTCCAGATCTGCGACAAGCCGGATGCGTTCTACTCCAAAGGACTGCCTTTTGTACTGAAACAATATACAAGGACCGGCGAATTCGGCAACCTGGCCCCAACAGTGCCAAAGGTCATTACCAATTCCATGATGGAAAATTTTACCCTGATGAATTTCAACTAAGATCCCGGCATCCATGAAAAATTACTACATTCTTTTGACCTTTATTTGTGTGCTGAACGGGGCAAACGCACAATGGATAAAATTATCAGGCGGTCCCCTGATTTCAAACCTTACCTATGATGATATCACACAAACCAGTGTAACAATCTATTGGACGACCGATATTGCTGCTGATTCAAAGATAAGCTGGATGGTATCGGATTCAAATTACCAGCCGCTGATATTTACCGGTTCCCTGTATGTGCCGGATACCGTTACGAGTCATGCGATGACCCTGACCGATCTTCTACCGGGAACGATTTATAAATACCGCATCGTCTCAGCTAATAGCGGGGTGAAGAGTGCGGATTCCGGATATTTTGTAACCCAATCCACCTCAACGGGTATTGTTGAAGTATACTTCAATAACTCGGTCGACACCACCGTGAGCAGGGGCGAGAATGCCAATGGAAATGTGAATTTTGAGACCATTCTGGTGAACCTGATCAACAAGTCGGAATACAGCATCGACATCGCATTATGGGAATTCTCTGACTACACGTCACTCTCCAATGCGCTGATATCCGCAAAAAACCGGGGAGTCAAGGTCAGGTTCATCTACACGCATGCTCCCAACACACCCATCATGAATGATATGGCAGCCCAGGGGATCCCGATCATCAGGAGGAATTATGATACAGTATACCCCATGCATAACAAATTCTGGATCTTTGATTACAGGTACAACAACAAGAGTGACCGAAAATATTTATGCACCGGATCGGCCAACGTTTCGCATCCCATGTTCCATTCCGACAGGAATGATGCCATCGTGATCCAGGATGAGTCACTCTGTGCCATATATACCCGGGAGTTCGAAGAGATGTGGGGCTCGCACACCGACCTGCCTGACACATCATTATCGAGGTTTGGGCCGCAAAAGGTGAATAACGTGCCCCATATCCTGAATGTGGCAGGCACACGGATGGAGGTCTATTTTTCCCCAACCGACAGTGTTTCAGCATTCCTTGAAAGCCTGATCCTGTCAAAAACCAC
>CAZPWZ010000216.1:0-4838 GCA_964590675.1 uncultured Draconibacterium sp. | reverse complement strand
AAAGTCGGAAGCAGTGGGATCAGGCTATAAAATGTATAGGCGGCGAACGTGATGAAATACATGATGGCCATGGAACCGCTAAGCAGAACGGCGCTGAAATTCGCATATTGTTTCCTCAGATGAATCGCGAAACCAAATAATCCCGCTCCAACCAGGTATCCAAGTATGATCCTGGTCCATGGACTGATCAGGTCATGGTCTATGGCATATTTGGCCCCGATCCCTACTCCGATGATGGTGATGATGATCCCGATCTTGCTGATAAGGTTTTCGCCAATGAATTTCTCTATATCGCCTTTGATTTTCGCCGGTTCATTTTCCGATGCCTCCGGTGGAGCAACCTCTGCCGGTTCCACAGGATGGGTTTCAGTGGGCAGTGGTTCCACAACAACCTCATTTTGATCGTCCTGGGTTTTCAGAAATTGAATCTCGGAGCGCAGTGAATTAAGTTCCTTCTGAAATGTTACTTGCTTCTTCAGCAACATCTCCAGCCTGCTTTGCAGCTCAATGATTTTCCCGGAATTATCTGACATAGGGCGGAATCGTTAAAACACCCTCAAAGATACGAATTCAGTCAGGCAAAGTCAACATACAGGTCACCCGGCCTCATAGCGGCTCAGCCTGTTTTTAATGATGCGCAGTTCATCCTGCAGCTGGTCGACCCGCTGAAGCAGATGAGATATCGCATCGATGCCTTCGATGTTGATGTCAAGTTCATAATGGAGGCGAATCATCCGTTCGAGTTCGTAAATCTGTTCAGGAATAATATAGCGGACCTCTTCGACTTTGGTCAGTTGAACCAGCCCGTATTCGTGTAATGAATCGATAAACGAAAACTCGATATTGTAATGACTGCAGAATTGTTCAACAGGTATCAGATGTTCAGTTTCCATGCTTGTTAATTTTGGACAATTCTATGAATAATTCCTTTTCCCGCGGGGTCAGCCTGACTGGAATTTTCACATTGAAAGTGAGATAAAGATCACCATATTCTCCCTCCCTTTTATAAACCGGGAAACCTTTCCCCTTGAGTTTCACCTTGGTGCCGTTCTGAGTTTCGGGCTTCACCTGTAATTTAACCATACCATCAAAGGTGCTTACAGTGATCTCACCTCCCAAAACAGCCGTGTACAGGTCGATTTCCGCCGTCGCATGCAGGTTGTCACCTTCACGTTTAAACAGGGTATCATTGACAATGGAAAATGTGATATACAGATCGCCCGGCGGGCCGCCGTTCACACCTGCACTGCCATGTCCGGCGATTTTAATGGTCTGACCGTTTTCAATACCGGCAGGAATAGTAAGCCGGATATTTCTTCCATTGACGGTGAGGGTTCGCTTGTGGGTTTTGTAAACATCCCTGAGGACAAGCTGGAGTTCGGCGTTGAAGTCCTGGCCCCGGAACTTTGGCTGCCCCCTGCCGCGGCTGCCGGAGGAGCCACCAAACATCGATTCGAAAAAGTCAGAAAAATCGCTTCCCGAAAAATCCTCGGCCCGGGATTGACGTCCCTGCGACTGGCGGTATTGAGCCTGCTGCGCGCCGGCCTTGTCAAATTCGTCGGCATGCTTCCATTCCTGGCCATACTTGTCATATTTCTTTCGCTTCTCAGGATCGCTCAGCACTTCATTGGCCTCATTGATTTGCTGGAACTTTAACTTCGCGCCTTTATCATTCGGATTCAGGTCGGGATGATATTTCCGGGCCAGCCTGCGGTAGGCCTTTTTGATATCGGCAGTGCCGGCACCTTTATCCAGTTCAAGAATCTTATAGTAATCGATGTAATCCATGCGGGTTCTTTTTATAGGTTGTTAACCACCCGGGCAGGGTGGTACCTCCATTACAATCCTCCGGCTAATTTACGAAGAAAAGGATAAAAATGTTATTTTTGAAGTTTACCCTGCGAATCACAGTCTTTAAGGATGATTTTATGACCAGAAGCATGCTTTGCTTATGCCTGACGTTGCTGATATCAGTCAACGGTTTTGCCCGGACGACCAGTTTCATTGATCTCCAGGTTCCGGATTCTGTTCATACGCAGTCAATCCAGGATTTACCTTACAAGAACCCGGCCCTGGGAATCGGGGAGCGCGTGCAGGACCTGTTGCAGAGAATGACTGTGGAAGAGAAATTCTGGCAGTTGTTTATGCTCCCCGGCGACCTTGATGGCGGGAAAGAGCGTTACAAAAACGGCATTTTCGGTTTCCAGGTGAGCACCAGTGGAAGCCATGATGCGGCAGGCCAGATGCTGAATTACGGTTCCTCCGCAACGGCCCTGGAAACAGCACGAAAGATCAATTCCATCCAGGAATACTTCATGAGTGAGACCAGGTTAGGCATTCCCGTCATTGCCTTTGACGAGGCCCTTCATGGACTTGTCCGCGGGGGAGCAACGGCCTTCCCGCAATCGATCGCCCTTGCGGCAACCTGGGATACTGCGTTGATAGGCAGGGTGGCAGGCGCCATTGCAAGGGAGACAAAAAGCAGGGGGATCCGCCAGATCTTATCCCCGGTGGTGAATATCGCCAGTGATGTCCGCTGGGGCAGAGTGGAGGAAACTTATGGTGAAGATCCGTTCCTCTCTTCCGAGATGGGCGTGGCTTTTGTATCTGCCTTTGAGAAAATGGGCATCGTCACCACCCCGAAACATTTCCTTGCTAACAGCGGCGACGGTGGCCGCGACAGTTACCCAGTCGATATCAATGAGCGTCAGCAGGAGGAGATCTACCTTCCCCCATTCAGAGCATGTTTCGATCGCGGAGGATCGCGCAGTGTCATGACGTCGTACAATTCGCGCAACGGCAGTCCATGCACCGCCAATGACTGGTTGCTCAATAAAAAGCTCAGGGAGGAGATGAAATTCAAGGGATTCATCATTTCCGATGCCTGCGCGGTTGGAGGTGCAAACGTGCTGCATTTCACAGCGGGTGATTACCCCGAAGCATCCGCAAACGCAATGAATACAGGTCTGGATGTCATCTTCCAGACGGATTATGATCATTACAAGCTGTTCATCCCGCCTTTTCTTGATGGCAGGATCGGCATGGCAACCATCGACAGCGCAGTCGCCAGGGTACTGAGGGTGAAATTTCAACTGGGACTTTTTGAAAATCCCTATGTTGATGTGGATGAAGTGCCCCTGTGGAACGGAAATCCGGACCATAAAGTCATTGCAAAACAGGCTGCGCTGGAATCGATCGTTTTGCTGAAAAATTCGCCCATGCCGGGCGGGAAAAAGGCAGTCTTGCCGCTTGACAAGGGAATAAAATCCCTGGCCATCATCGGTACTGATGCCACAGAAGCACGCCTTGGAGGTTATAGCGGTCCGGGGAAAGGCAAGACCAGCATGCTCGATGGAATTAAAACGAAACTGGGTGACCAGTGCAATATTTCGTATATCCCCGGATGTGGCCGTCAATCCGCTTCATGGGTTCCTGTTCCTGCTGCCAGCATGGCAACCATGGTTAACGGAAAACGGGAAAACGGGCTGACAGGAGAATACTTCAACAATGTTGATATGACAGGGAAGCCAGTGATGACAAGGGTTGACAGGGAGATGAATTTCCGATGGACCCTGTTCCCGCCCCATCCGGACATCAATTATGACTTCTTTTCAGTTCGTTGGACTGGAACCCTGATCGCCCCCGAAACCGGAAAATTCAGGATCGGCCTCGACGGCAACGACGGTTACCGGCTATACCTCGACGGTAACCTGGTGATCGATAATTGGAAAAAACAGTCATACAGCACCATCATGGCCGGTTTCTTCTTCGAAAAAGGGAAGGAATATGACATCCGGGTTGAATTTTTCGAATCCTCGGGATCGGTCTGGCTGAAACTGATCTGGGATGTCGGGATTAACAGCGACTGGCAATCCCGGCTGAATGAGGCAGTGGACGCAGTTACCAGGTCGGAAGCAGCCATTGTTGTTGCAGGCATTGAAGAGGGTGAATCCCTGGACAGGGCATTCCTGAACCTCCCCGGCCACCAGGAGGAGATGATCAGCCGTATCGCGGCAACCGGGAAACCGGTGATCGTCATACTCAGCGGTGGCAGCGCCATCACTATGAGTAAGTGGATCAACAATGTCAGTGCGGTGATCGATGCCTGGTACCCGGGCGAAGAGGGAGGTCATGCCGTTGCCGATGTGCTCTTTGGCGACTTTAACCCGGCGGGCCGGCTTCCCATTACTTTCCCGGTAAGTGAAGGCCAGCTGCCGCTTGTTTACAACCACAAGCCCACCGGACGTACCGACGATTATGCCGACCTGACCGGCGAGCCCCTGTTCCCGTTCGGATTCGGACAGAGTTACAGCACCTTTGTTTATACTGACCTTCGTTTCACTGAAAAGCATCCTTCAACAAAGGATTCCATCCGGGTCTCCTTCAAAATAAAAAATGCAGGTCCATTGGATGGAGATGAAGTTGCGCAGTTGTACATCCGCGACTTGCTGGCATCAGTTTCGCGACCGGTGAAAGAGTTAAAGGGATTTCAGAGGATCCACCTGAAGGCAGGGGAAGAGAGAGAGGTTGCATTCACCATTACACCGGGTTTATTGAGGATGCTTAATGACAAAATGGAATGGATTGTCGAGCCAGGCGAATTCCGGGTCATGATCGGTTCATCATCAAAGGATATCAGGTTGAGGGAAATCATAACGGTTGAAAAGTGAATAAAGAACCCACTCCGATAAATCCGGTCAATTGGATCCTGGACAAGACGCAATAGCCGGTCAATTGGATCCTGACCGAACCGAAGGATACGATCACCTAAAAATCAACAATTGATAAAATTACTCAAAATGAAAATACACCTCGCTTTGCTCTTTGCAGTCATTTGG
>CAZPWZ010000215.1:0-4868 GCA_964590675.1 uncultured Draconibacterium sp. | reverse complement strand
TTTATTCCTTCTGGACCTCCTATTACAGTTCATGCCTGCCCGGATTTTTTACGAGGTCGGCTAACGCAGGTGCTAGTTTTGAAGATTGCCTTGAGGTTGAAGGTAATCCATATTGGGGAACCATGGCGGTTGACCGCAACGGAGCCCTGTTCATCGCGGGTGCCGGCTCTTTTGACGGTGCTACAATTGTAAAATCCAGCAATGCACAAACTCCGGGATCAGCGATTACATGGGATTTTTCTTCAGCCGTTGACCTGGATGGATACGTCACGGGGTCGGCCCCAATCAACCCGGTTGGCATTCTTGGCCAGGTTAATATCGACATTGATCGTTCAACCGGACCGGGTAGCGGGAACGTTTATGTTTTGGCGACACTTCCCAGGCTTTCCAATGGAGACCCTGGTGATGTGATGTTTGCCAGGAGTACCGATGGCGGATATATTTTTGACCCACCCCAGCGACTCAATACCGATGCAAGTACCTCAAACTACCAGTGGTTTGGCACCATGTCGGTGGCTCCAAACGGACGGATTGATGTGATCTGGCTTGATACGCGCGATGATTTTCCTGGCGGATATTTATCAGCCTTGTATTATTGTTATTCTGATAACCAGGGTGAAACATGGTCGATAAACAAGAAACTGTCCGATTTTTTTGATCCAACGGTGGGATATCCTCAACAAGCCAAGATGGGAGATTATTTCGACATGGTTTCGGACGATGCCGGGGCACACCTTGCCTGGGCCAACACGCTAAACGGAGAGCAGGATGTGTATTATACCCACATCATTCCGCAGATCGTCGGGATGAACGAAAACCCGGGGGAATATGAACTGGCACTTACGGGCAATCCCAATCCTTTCCGGACCCAAACTTCTATTCATTACAAGATCCCTGCTGAATGTTTTGTTAAGGTAGTTATCCTGGATCTCTATGGGAAGGAGTTGAAGACCCTCGTACAGGAACAGCAACACCCGGGTGATTATTCCGTTGATTTTTCCGATGAATCGCTTGCTGCCGGATTCTATTTATGCCGCTTGTCTGCCGGTCCGAAAACAGCGGTTACCCGCCTGGTGAAACTGAAATAATTTTTCTATCTTTACCACGACCCGTTATTTGTAAATTATGCTTCATGCAAAACGCCTGATTGCAGGTTTTTTCATTTCCCTAACGATAGCCATTATTTTTCACCTTGCAGATCATTATGCCGGTTTGCATTTGCCGCAGTGGCTTCTGATATTCCTGCGCTGGATTCCCCTGATCTTTTATTTCATCTATGCCATCACCAAAAAGCAACTGACAACCTGGATTTTCGTGAGCATGCTGATGGGAGTTGAGTTTGGTTATGATGCACCATATGTGGCCAAGGAACTGAACCTTGTGAGCCAGATTTTCATTCACCTGGTAAAAACCATTATTGCACCCTTGATATTTGCCACCCTGGTTACCGGTATTGCCGGTCACGCCAATCTTAAGCAGGTGGGCCGCATGGGATGGAAATCCCTTGTTTACTTCGAGGTAGTATCCACGATCGCACTTTTCATCGGGTTGGCCGCCATCAATCTCAGCGGAGCAGGAATCGGCGTGGTTATCCCCCCGGAAATGACCAAAGGAACGCTTCCGGCGGTACAGTCCCAAAACTGGCACGATGTGGTTCTGCATATTTTTCCCGAAAATATTGCCAAATCCATTGCGGAAGGCCAGGTTTTGCAAATTGTCGTATTCAGCATCCTGTTCGGAATTGCCGTGGCGATGGTCAGGGAACAATATCGTGCCCCGATGGTACGGTTCACCGAATCACTCACAGCCGTGATGTTCAAATTCACCAACATCATCATGCTTTTTGCCCCGTTTGCCGTGTTTTCAGCCATTGCATACAGTGTCGGACATATGGGACTGGCTGTCCTGGTAAATCTGTTTGAATTGCTTGCAACCCTTTACCTGGCCCTGCTTGCTTTTATCATATTGGTGCTGTTGCCCATCATGCTGGTGATGAAGATCCCGGTGAAGAAATTTATCAGGGCCGTTGCCGAACCTGCCACCATTGCATTTGCAACCACCAGCAGTGAATCGGCGCTCCCCCGGGCGATGGAAAACATGGAACAATTTGGCGTCCCCCGGAAAATTGTCTCTTTTGTCATGCCGACCGGATATAGTTTCAACCTCGACGGCACTACCCTTTACCTTGCCATGGCATCCATCTTCGTGGCCAACATGGCAGGGGTCCATCTCTCATTTGACACACAGATCGTGATGATGCTTACCCTGATGCTTACCAGCAAGGGCGTGGCTGCAGTGCCCCGTGCATCACTGGTCATCCTCCTGGGTACTGCAGCGAGCTTCGGACTGCCCATCTGGCCCATTTTCATCATCCTGGGAATTGATGAACTGATGGATATGGCCCGCACGGCCATCAACGTGATCGGCAATTGCCTGGCCACGGTGGTGGTGGCGAAGTGGGAGGGGGAGTTCGACCAGGAGAAGGCCAATTCATGGGGTGTATGAATACCGGGAAACAAAGCCGGTGAATGGTCATCCACGGGAGCCCGATCCGTTGTGAAACCTGTTACATCCTTACCGGAACAATCTTGTTGTTTTTTCGGCTCTCTTCAGCGGCAAAACCCATCAGGTGACTTTCGATCGACTGGTCGATGGTTGAGGTCAGGTGCTTCGGATCCTGGTTGGCAACAGCCGTAACAAAATCGCGCATAAGATACCAGTCTCCGCCGCCATGCCCCCTGTTTTTATAGTTTTCCACATCGTCGGCCTTCGGGATCAGCGTTATGCTTTTATCCGTTCTGAAATCGGTCACCTTCAACTCATTCATGTCGCCAACCATATCGCCCATGGAACCCATTACGCGGGTGCGCCGCCCATGGTATGACGTGAATGCCTCCATGGAAAAATTCGCAGTGATATGATCATCAAACTGTATTGAGGTCACATAATGGTCGGGCTGATCATTTTCCATCCGGTACACACAGCGTCCGTAGTTGGTGGTGCGCAGGTATTCGAGTATGGCATCCCCCTGTTTCTCCTTATCATCCGGAAGGTCAAAAACATACAGCCATCCGCGTTCCCGGTAATAGATCTTCATGGCTGAATAGGGGCAGCCGGCCTCCACAGCGCAACCGTTCATGCATCGGTCGGTACTGCCTTGCGGGGCATTTTCCTTGCGGAACCACTTGAGGCCGCCCATGGCCGCAATGTGCTTGCTTTGTTTTCCGATCATCCACCGGAGGATATCGAGGTCATGACAGCTTTTAGCCAGGATGATAGGGGTGGTTTCCTTTGAATTGTGCCAGTTGCCGCGTACGTATGAATGCGACATGTGGATATGCTCGATGGGTTCAAAGTGCTGGATGCTGACAAGTTCACCAATGGCGCCCTCGTCGATCAGTTTTTTCATTTTGATGAAATAGGGCGAATACCGGAGTACATGACAAACAGCAACGATCCTGCCGGTTTTCTTTGTCATGGCCAGGATATCGCGGCATTGCTGAGCCGATTGTGCCATCGGTTTCTCGAGCAGCACATCATATCCCATTTCCAGTGCCTTCATGCATGGAACATAATGCAGGTGGTCGGGCATGGTGATGATGATCGCATCCGCAAATTTGGGCCTTTGAAAAACATCTTCCCAGGTTTTGAACCTGTTTTCCTCAGGAATGCTGTGTTTTTTTGAATAGCGATCATTCCGGACCGCAATGGGCTCGGCAACCCCTACGATAGTTATCTGGTCGGGAAAATTCGCTGCATAGTTACCATAGACATTCCCCCTGCTTCCGGCTCCGCAGGTGATGGCCGTGATGGGCCGGTTTAACGGATTTTGAATGGGTTTGAATATCTCGTCGAGGTTAAGGTCGTATTCGAATACATTATCATTGACCTGTGTGAATCCTTTCAAACCAAGGGCAGCCGCTCCGATGGTGAATCCCATGGTCCTGAGTGCCTGACGGCGGGTGATGTTTCGTTTCATTTGTGTGGAATATGCATACGAAGATACTAAGAAATGTTTCAGAAAAGGGCTGTCAGTTTTCATCTGAAATTTAAATAGTTCCCTTGTAAGGCAATTCTGATTGCATAACTTCTGAAGGGATTATCACGATACCGGTTACTTTTATTTTTTATACTTTTGATTGACTGTTATAACCTGGTCATGGCGTACGATGAATACCTTGCCGACCGCATCCGGCATAAATTTAAGGAATTGGATATTCCGTTTGAGGATAAAAAGATGATGGGCGGCATCTGCTTCCTGGTGAATGATAAAATGTGTGTTGGCGTTGTCAGGGAGAAGATGATGGCACGAATCGATCCTGAGAAAACCGGTGAAGCGTATGCCCGGGAAGGGTGCCGGGAAATGGATTTCACACATCGGCCAATGAAAGGATTTATTTTTATTGAACCTGAAGGACTCGACAAGGACCAGGACCTTGAGTATTTCATCAGGATGGCGCTGGAATACAATCCCAAAGCAAAGTCAAGTAAGAAAAAGCAGGCATAGTCTGAAAGATCTCAAATCATGGGCACACAGAAAATTCAATTCATTCTACGTCCCTGGACAATGGATGACCTGGATCAACTTGTAAAATTCGCCAATAACAAAAAGATCGCCGACAACCTCACCGATGCCTTTCCGCATCCATATTCGCGTGAAGATGGCATTGCCTACATTACGGCTCATCTCCACCATAACCCCGGCAGGGATCCCAATATCCCGCCTCAACCCGGCAAGGTGTTTGCGATCGATGTGGAGGGTATCGCCTGTGGGTCCATCGGGGTCTTTCCGCAATCGGATGTCCACCGGAAAAATGCTGAAATGGGTTACTGGCTGGCCGAGGAATACTGGGGCAGGGGAATCATGA
>CAZPWZ010000214.1:0-4921 GCA_964590675.1 uncultured Draconibacterium sp. | reverse complement strand
GGGATTTTGCACAGCAATACCCGGCAAATCTTCTTCACCAGTTACTACCGTAGCAACAGATGGGGCCAGTGTTGGCAAGCACCATGGGCCGGCAGGTGCAATGTGTCCCCACATGTAACCACCCGACTGAACCGAAGTGCCTGGTTTGTAAAGTATGGCAACCCCGGCGATCATTTCAGCATGCCCTCCGCTCTGGACTGTAAATGTTGTGCTACCTCCGGCAACCGTTATAATATTGGTTGCATTGTAACAGTTATTGCCTGTGACAATTCCTGTAACATCCAGGTTCACTGGAACAGCAGGTGCCACGGTCAGATTGAAATTCGCAGAAACAGCACCATTTCCGCATGTATTTGTACCGTAAACGGTAATTATACCTGAAACAGCAGAAGCTGAGAAGGAGACAGTAATGTTCGCACTGTTATTCCCTGCCGTTATTGTAGCACCGGCTGGCAATGTCCATGCATATCCGGTTGCGTTCGCTATTGGAGCAACAGAATAAACAACTCCTGTCTGACCCTGGATAACCTCAGATGGTCCTGAAATAATACCTGCAGCGCCCGGTAAAGGAATCACGGTAATCGTCACCCAGTTTGTCAGAACAGTTCCGCAGCCATTTGCCGAGGTCTGTTGTAACAGGAAATAGGTGGTCTGCATCAATGTTCCTGGCTGATAGGTGGTTCCTGTTGCACCGGGAATATCGGTAAAGCTGGTGCCGTTCGTTGAGCTTGCCCATTGATAAGTATACGGAGTATTCCCGCCGGTGGGTGCGGTACTTGTCAATAACAAAGGAATGGTGTTGTAACAAATTGTCTGATTTGCACCGATTGAGCCAGCGTTTAAGGCAGGATAAACCGTAATAGTCAGCACATTGGTATAAACAAACCCACAGTTATTCCCTGATGTTTGCTTCAACTTAAAGTAGGTGGTTTGTGCCACAACGCCCGGTTGGTAATTCAAGCTGGTGGCTCCAATGATATCAATGAAGACCGTTCCGTTGGTGGAAATCTCCCATTGATATGTATAAGGGCCAATTCCACCGGTCGGGGCAGTTCCCGTCAACATGGCGGGGGGATCTTCACTGTAGCAAATTGTCTGGTCAGAAGCTATTGAGCCGGGGACAAGTGTAGCAGCAACAGTCACCATCACGATGTTTGTCGAAGCAATTCCACAACTGCTATATGAAACCTGTTTCTGTCTGTACCAGGTGGTTTGCATTAATGCACCCGGTTGATAATCCAGGTTGGTGGCTCCGGGAATATCCACAAACGCGGTTCCATCCGTTGACACTTCCCATTGGTAGGAATACGGAACATTTCCACCGGTTGGCGCTCCTCCGGTCAGTAAAGCCGGAACTGTGTTGTAGCAGATAGATTGGTCACTTCCGATGGTTCCGGTGATGAAGGGCTGGAATACTGTTACCGGAAGGACGGTTGGGACAGGAGCAGGTATACCGGCCGAGTTCTGAAAATTAACACTGACTGATTGTGATCCCGAAGCTGACCAGAGAATCATCACGAGGTCATCGGCAGGACCACCGCCAAAAATGATCGTACCACCAGCTGAAACAGACCACTGGTAATTGGTTTTACCTGGTTGAGTAAAGTAAATCTCGGGATTGCCGCCAAAGCAGACTTCCGTTGCTCCGGTGATGGTTGGGGACGGAACAAGCTCAAAAGTAAATGGGCCTACCCAAGGGCTGTTTGAAATCACACTGCAATTGGATCTCACATAGTAACTATATTGCGAGTTGGGAGACAGGCCTGACAAATTGTATGGTTTCGCTGTTATTCCGGTTACCACTGTTCCACTTCCCTGGATAAATCCAACAGGGCCCCATTCAATCTGCCAGGTTGTGGCTGTGCCGTTTTCAGTCCAGTTTAAATCGGCCGAGTTTGAAGAAACGTTTGTTGCAGAGAGATTTGAGGGGGGAGTGCATGATGTTTCATTTTCGATCACAAATTCATCAATCCCCTGGTCACAAATACCAAATCCGTAATTAGAATTTCCCGCAAATCTGAAAACAACAGACTGGTTTACATATGTGTTCAATAATACCACATTCTCGCGCCAGCCAGTAAGAGCATTGGTAGTGGCAAATGTTGAATTTGCAGATGTATGCTGATACAGATCGGTCCAGGTTACTCCTGCATCTGTGCTGATCTGTAATGTTAAAGGTACTGGAGTGGTAAGATATCCTTCAGCCCCTAAAAAATACTTGTATTTTACCTGTTTAGGGGTCGCGTCAAGGCTGAAAGTGCTGGTGGTCAAATAATATGGATTATAGGTTGCTGAGGCTAAATAGACGTATAACCTCATGAAATGTGTTCCACTTTGCGGACCAATTGCACCATGTGTAGCATCTGCAGTCACAGGTTCCCAGTGATAGGATGCCCCGGCCACACCTTCTGAGGCAGACCAGCACGTTGGCATAGCAGCTGAAAATGGCTGTATATACGGGAAGGTTGTAACCGGTGTACAGGCCGTTGTAAATGTATAAGGACCTGCCCATGCACTGTATAATCCCCCGCAATCGCTTTGTACATAATAACTATAGGCAGTTGATCCGGTCAAGCCAGTTAAAGTGTAAGGATTAAGTGTTGTACCAGAAATTACGGTACCAGTCCCCTTAATAAATCCGGCAAGGCCCCATTCGATGTTCCAGGATGTAGCAGTTGAAGACCAGCCCAAATTGGCAGTGGTGCCTGTTATTCCGGTAGCCGTGAGAGCAGTCGGCATCAAACAGGTACTTGCTGAAAGTGTTGCATAATATCCAGAGAGTGAATCACAAACTACACGTTCGGCAAACTGGGGTGCTATAAAAGCGAAATAGGTTCCCGGTGCAAGCTGTGCTGTAACCGATACGGATGCATCCGCAGCCCCAGTATTGGATACCAGAAATGTTGTGGCAGGACAAGGTGACTGGATTATCCCAACCAGCAGTGAAAATTCTGCCCGTGCTGTAAGCGTGATATCTGTAGTTTGCGTGATAACAAAGGTAAACCAGTCGGTATCACGGGTAGTTCCATTAAAGTATGCTGTGCCGCATTTTGTTTCGTTCAAAGCAAAAGTGCCAAATGCCGGAACAACCAGGTTACATCCATTGTTGATAGTATCACCGCAGATTTCTCCTTCATCTACTCCATGAGGACATTCAAAATAATGGGTGCGGAAGGTTTTCTTGACCCATACACTGCTGTCTCCCGGTGTACAATAGGTGCGTACATAAAAATCGTACTCTGTTCCCGCAGTAAGACCTGTCATCTGATATGAAGGAACGGAAAGGCTGGCAGTCGTGCCAGTTCCCCTCACGAATCCTTTAAGTCCGTATTCAATGATCCAATTCGGAGTTGGTGTGAAAACGGAAGGTGTCCATGTCGCTGTTGCCTGTGTTGGATACAGGGTGGCGTTGTCTACCTGGAGGTTAGTCGGAGGAAAACAGGTATAAATATTTACATGAACAGGTCCTATTTTATCCGATTCGCCCTGTGCATACTGAGCTGAAACTTCATAATCATATCCGCCTTTAGCCAGGCTGAGGTCATCATAGGATGTATTCGGGATATTATTCCCGATTTTTACGTTATTACGATATACATTATATCCTATGGGAACAATTAGTGGAGCCTGCAAAGGAGTTTGTGAAGCAACAGGTGATTGGACTGATGAATTCACACTTATTCTCTCTCTGACTGGAATTCTATTCCCGGTGATCTGAATGTTATCAGTTGTTTGATTCCTAAAAGAGGATAACTGACCAGTATTCAATGCAGGATTTGGGGCAATGTTTTGCGATATCGGCTGTAAGAGGCTACTGTTGTCTCCAAGGCTTGAGGAAATCCAGCCATGAATATTCCAGTTATAGGTAAGTGCCGGATTCAGCGCTGTCAGTTCTGCCCATGCGCCACTCCAATAGATCATATTTCCCTTGCCGGCAACCTGGGGTCCTGCATCACAACCAGCAGGATAACCGGTAGTTGTGACCACCTGGTAACCGAACCAGAATTCCTGGGTTCCGTCAATAGGTACAGGTGTTGTCAGTGTTACCTCATTCCATGCACCAATTGTTGGGGAAGGCACAGATTGCGAGTATAACAAGGTGGCGGCATTAGCGCCTTTCCACACTTTGATGGTATAGGTACATGAGGCTTCATTCGGGAAAAAGCGAACCTTTTTCAGGTAGGCTCCACCAAACGGAGCAATATCGGCGACTGGCCACCTTGAGGCTACCATGAAATCAGCTGCGGCATTGGTTCCAATAGCGTCATCATTGACCCCGTTATCCCATTTGATCCATTGATCAGAGATAGAGCCTGGGGCCAGCCAGGTCAAATGTACGTCCTGAAGGTTCACTGTTGCCTGTAAAGCAACAGGTGGAGGTAAAAATTCATTCAAACATAAATTCTGAGTCGTTGTTTGATTCAGTGTAACCACTACACCACCGACAGTTTTGTTCACATATCCTGTTTTACTGCAGGTAATCGTAAAAGTCCCTAAAGGCACCAAAAATGAATAATCTCCAGTGGCATTGGTGGTAGTATTGACTTCTCCAATACTTACCGCAGCTCCGGCAATAGGTAAATTAGAAAAACAATCTGTGACATTCCCTGCCAGTGTACCACTGAATGCGGCGGTAATGTTTACGAGGTAATCCTCGGTTTCACCCCAGCTGTAAGTACCACATGGAGTAATTCCACTTGGGGAGGAAGTTTCCACATTCACGACTCGCATTACCGTTTGACCTAATATTGCAGTAAATGGAACTGCAATGCTTCCTACCTCGGTGTGAGGTCCAGTGGTTGATGCTGCTGAAACATAAACCATCTCACCGGCATCAGTAAAAAATCCATTCTGATTGAAATCAATAAATATTTTGACTGCATTGCCGTAATCTCCTCCACAAGTCCCGACCTGGACACTG
>CAZPWZ010000213.1:0-4949 GCA_964590675.1 uncultured Draconibacterium sp. | reverse complement strand
GGGGACCCAGTAGTGCGAGCAAACATACCGGGAACGGGATATAGAGGATGGGCTCGGTGAGTTGGAAACAACCACCCATCCGATGCTGTTTTTTGTTGATGATAACCTTGTCAACAATAAAAAAGGAGCCGATGAGCGTGCGATCAGGCTCTTCAAGGGCATGATAGAAAGAGGCATCAGGAAAGTGTGGTTTTCCCAGGCTGCCTTGAACTTCGCGGATAATGAGGAGGTTCTTTACTGGGCAAAAAAGAGCGGATGCAACATGATGCTGATCGGCATCGAGGCTGAAACCATTCGGGCGCTGAAAGATGTCAGGAAGAATCTCAACCTGAAAAAGGGGATCGGCTCTTATTCAAAGATTTTCAGGAAATTCCACAAGCATGGCATTGGCATTCTCGGGTTCATGATATTTGGCATGGAGAGCGATACAGTCGAGGATTTGTATGCCCGCCGCGATTTCATTAAAAAAAGTTCCATCGATTCGTTCCAGTGCACCATCCTGACCCCCCTGCCCGGCACGTTGCTTTTCAACCGGATGAAAGCGCAGAACAGGATCATACTCAACAATTACCCTGATGACTGGCAGCAATATGATAATACCAGGGCTGCCATCAGGATGCCTCACATGACACCAGCGGAAATTGAATCGGCCATGCACGAAATCTGGCTCAGTTTGTACAACAAGGAGGCCATGCGCCTTAAGATGTTCAGGACCCTGTGGAATACAAAAAGTTTTACGACGGCTTACTGGGCCTATGCGAGCAATCATAATTACGGCCGCATGTTTTTTGAAGATATTTCCGAGACACACCCCAACCAGGTGAATGCAAACCTTGAATGGAAGAACCGCAAGCGTTCACTTTACCTGAAATTTACCGATTTTATCCTGTTTCTGATCTATCAGGTTAACTGGAAGAAGATGATAGCGCGGCTTACTGCAGTAGAAAATGGCAAAAGTCAATCCCTTTCAGTTAATCAGTGAATCAAATGCAGTTCAAATTCATAAATCAAGCAGATGCACTGACCCTATTGCTTTTTTTTGTTTCGGCTGAATTCCAGCGTCAGCCGCATAATAACTCCAGCGGCTGATAACTGAACATATCCGTTCAATGATCTCATTGGCTTTTTTAATGTTCATCTGATTTCCTACATTTAACAAATCGTGTCTGGTAATATCCTCCCGCTTCCCATTGATGGTCATCTGGTGCCTTGCAAGCCATTTATTGGCAGGGTTAAAGGCATATGACAGATCATAGGCCGGGGCTAAACTCCATACTCCCTTATGGTTCATTAAAAAAGCAATATTTTTGGTGTGATCATCCATATTACGGCTGATCACATTAAACACCATCCGTGTATAAAGTTGTTCAGCGTCGGTATAAGGCAGCCTTAATTGCCGCATGATCTGAAATGCCTGTTCATAAGCATAGGCACCCGGACTGTTATAATCAAAATGACACAACCCGCATAAAGTCTGCATATGCAACTTCTGATTATTCTCAATACGGTCGAATCGCCTGGTCATGAAATGTGCCCTGCCTCCTTCCTGCAGCAATCTTGATTCGGACATGTGAATTCCGCAATCAATGGCCATTTTATAATAGGCGTATTCAATCCGTCCATAGCCTTTGGGATCTCCCAGCAAATCATTGGTGACACCATCTAACTTGATTATCCAGTGTGAGAATCCCTTTGGCGCCAGCAATTGACCTGAAACAACCTTCCCGGTTTCTTCATTCCACGCAATGATTGCCTTTGCACGGGCACCACCTGCAGAAGTGCCTACCAATAAAATGTCCTGTAATGCTTTACCTGCATCTTTCGAAAGGTTGGCGGATAATCCTTCTTTCTGGTTCAGTGCATTTTTTGCCAACCTGACAAGATCATCAATTTCAAGGGGCCGGGGAGTATTTTTTCCACGTTTGATCATCGGTTCAAATTCCAATGCACCCATTCCCCTGTTGCCAACATAGCACAACCGTTCAACGGGATTCATGCTCTCAGGGGTCCTGCCTTGTGTTGCAAGCCAGATGTCAATCAACCGGTTGCCGAACCTGTCGGGAAGGGAGTCAGCAAGTAATCCGGGTAATCCATAAAAGGTCTCGTTGGGTATGGCAGGAAAATTGAATACTCCTGTCCCTGGAGATATTTTTGAAAGAGGCATCGTCACAGGAGCCAGGTCCAGCCCTTGTCTTAAAAAGATCGGATCAAATTCAAAACTGGCATATCCTTCTTCGTCTTGCCATGCAACTGCCCCAACCAATTGCCCCCATAAATTGACAAGCGCCGCAGTTACCATGGGAGTACCTCCGGATCCTGGTGATGATTGTTCTTGTTTTTTGCCACTGAGGCTCTTTTTCGGCTTTGTTTTTCTTTTCTGGCCAGTTTGAGTGGACTAATTGGAGGAACATCCGATAGCGAATTAAGTATTTCTAACTTTTCCAATCCCCGAAGAACCACAATAAAACTGAGCAGGCTTGATGCCCGGCCGTTTTCCATTTCACTGATGGTGCTGCGGTAGAGACCCACCTTATCCGCTAATTGCTGCTGGGTAATATTTTTTTGCAGACGAATGCGCTTGATCAGACTGCCTATCACAGTAACGATGGCAGGATCGCTCATTGCATACCAATTATTAGTGTTGCTTATGTACAACATAATTAAGCAATATGTATTATTATGATGCTAAAACGCGACAAATATATGAAATATTTTCTTACTTGTCAAGTGTTGTTTGGAAGCATCATAATGATTATAAAAAATGAATTGCTTTAAATATAGCTGTCAGCTATGATACCCGGGACTCTCGAACATGATACCCGGGATCATCAATGTCATACAATTAGTCGTGCGATTCATTTCCTTTTTGAGAAGGCATTCCGTGTAGGAATCTTACCTGGAGTTCCGGGTTGGATGAATGATTTTTTTAAAATCCCGGAGAAAATAAAAATCACTTTTCCTCACCCTGAGTATCTCGGTCAAAGGCATCCCGATGAGCCTTGAATAAACAACGATGAAGGCAACCGACCCGATGCCATAGCTGATATTGGTGGCCCAGGCGGCGCCGATCCCGCCAAAGCGGGGGATCAGGAAAAGGTTCGCGATAAAATTGATGACCAGGGCGGGCAGGAAGGTGTAAATGGCGACCTGGGGTTTCCCCATGCCGGTCAACCGGCTGTTGAGGATGCGGAACCCGATCAGGATGAAAATCCCGGGGAGCACCACCTGGATCATCCTGGCGCTGTTTGCAAATTCAGCCCCGAATATCAAAGGGATCAGTGGCGGGGCTATAAAAAAGATGATGATCCCTGCAACAAGCCCGATGATAAGCGAAACGCGGAAGATGGAGGCAACCGTGCGGTGAACCTGGCGGTCGTCGCTTGCATTGGCGCTCCGGCTAAGAATGATGGCCTCGATGGCCATGGGGACATGCCATAGTTGTTCGGCGATCTGCATGGCCAGGGAATAAAATCCGACCTCCTCCAGCGAGGAAAGTTTCTTCAGCATCAGGATATCCATGCGGTAATTGAGCTGCATGATGAAAACCGCGAGGGCATTCACTATCCCCAGCTTGATCATGCTTTTCATGATGCCTTCATGATATTTCCAGGTGATGTTGTACCGCAGTTTTACGATGATGATCCGGTAGGTGATGGAAAACATGACCAGGTTGGCCAGGGCAATGGCCAGGAATGCGCCCAGCACCGACATTTTCAAGCCCCATACGAACAGGAGGGTGAGCAGCAGGGTCATGATGGTCGGACCCGCGTTGAGTATGCTGGCCCGTTTGATGTCCTCCTTTCCAAGGAAAACACCCCCTGCAAAAACGTTGGTCAGCAGGAGGGGGATGGTGAGCAGCACCAAAACGATGATCAGCGGGTCGAAGGGCTGGTTGGATGAAAAGAAATAGACAAACCCGCAGATCAGGATGCTCAGGGTGCTGGTCCATAAAAGCAAAAGGAAGAGCGCCGAAATGATATGGTCCTCGGGGACGAGTTTATTGCCGATATGGTAAATCGTGCTCCGGCGGATGCCCAGTTGCGTCAACCCGATCACCATGATGGGAACCACGATGATGGCTGAATAGAGACCATAGCCGGCAGCGCCAAGCAAACGCGTCAGGATGACGCCAATCGCCAGGTTGCAGAAAGTCACCGTAAGGTTACTCCCCAGGAAACTGAGGATATCACGCAGGTAGGATCTTTTCGCCAAAAGTCAGGAAATAAAAAAATGCATTAATTTCGCAGCAAAATTATAAGAATTATTAACATGCTCATCCCCTTCAATAAACCGTTCATCCCGTGGTTCTCTTTCAGGCACCTGATCAGGGGAACTTTTTCGGGAACGATTGCAGGGAATGGCAGGTATACCAAGAAGTGTCACGCCTTTTTTGAGTCGAGATTCGGATTTGCCAGGGTGCTGATGACCACCTCCTGCAGCGATGCCCTGGAAATGACCGCGCTCCTGTGCCGGATTGAACCGGGTGATGAGGTGATCATGCCTTCGTTCACCTTTATGTCAACCGCCAATGCATTCCTGTTGAGAGGCGCCAATGTAGTGTTTGCGGATACGCTGCCCGATGTCCCGAACATCGATCCGGATGAAATTGAAAAGCTGATCACACCGAAAACGAAGGCAATCGTAGTGGTGCATTACAGCGGACTGGCCTGCGACATGGACCGTATCATGGCAATTGCCAATGCCAGGGGATTATTCGTGGTTGAAGATGCCGCGCATGCCATCGATTCCTATTACCGGGGAAAGCCGCTGGGTTCAATCGGCCATTTCGGAACCTTTTCCTTTCATGAAACCAAGAATATCATCTCCGGTGAAGGCGGTTTGCTGATCGTGAACGACATGAACTATGCAAAGCGGGCTGAGATCATATGGGAGAAGGGAACCAACCGGGCTGCCCAAAAAAGAAGCCGCCCTTTTGGGACGGCTTCTGA
>CAZPWZ010000212.1:0-4960 GCA_964590675.1 uncultured Draconibacterium sp. | reverse complement strand
TATCATTGAGGGCAATATCATCGGCGTGTTTCGACATGACCGGGCTAAGTTCGCGGGCAATGGCCTGCATTTGCTTATTGGTTTCTGCTTCATTCAGGTTATAAAACACCTTGCTGACCCGGGTGAGGAGCTTTCCTGATTTATCAAAAGCCAGGATGGTGTTCTCGAAATCGGGACTGGCGGTATTATTCACAATTGACTCAATTTCTGCATTATGCTGTGCGATCCCCTCAAGGAAAGCAGGCATGTAATCGGCGGTATCAATCTGATCGAACGGTGGAACCTGAAAGGGAGTCTGGTATTCGGCAAAGAATGGGTTGTCGGACTTTTTTTCCTGGTTACATCCCGGGAAAATTATCAGGGTCATGGCCATCATTATTAATGATAAGTTTTTCATAGTCATTGTGTTGGTTGTTGCATTAAAGTGGTTCGAAATACAGGAATGTGTCAATCCATGCTGCAAAGTTACCGGAAAGAATGAAAAATCGGCTGCAACATGTAACCTTTTTGAATTTTAAGCATCTATTGACAATATATTCCGGCTGATGCGGTCAAAAAGAGATGCATCATTAATTGCTGCGGATATGATAATCCTGAAAAAATGCTTGTTCAGCGGATCGTTCGAGAATCATGTCGATAATATTTTATAGAGCAGGAAAAATCAGGGAACTTTGAAAAAAATAACCGATGATAGCCATTAACCAGATTCATAAATCGTATGTAACCGGTCAGAACAGCCTCCATGTCCTGAAAGGCATCGACCTGAAAATCGAGGCCGGGGAGATGATCTCCATCATGGGTGCCTCCGGATCGGGCAAATCGACCTTGCTGAACATACTTGGGATCCTTGACAATTTTGATTCCGGGGCATATTACCTGAACGGTTTGAAAATCGACCGGCTGACTGAACGCAAGGCCGCGCAGTTAAGGAATAAAATGCTCGGGTTTGTATTCCAGTCGTTCAACCTGGTTTCCTTTAAAAACGCCATGGAGAATGTTGCCCTTCCTTTGTATTACCAGGATGTGCCACGGAAAAAAAGAAACATGATCGCCATGGAATACCTTGAACGGATGGGATTGAAGGAATGGGCGCATCATCTGCCCAATGAATTGTCGGGTGGACAGAAACAGCGCATTGCCATCGCCCGGGCGCTGATCGGGAAACCCAAAGTGATCCTGGCGGATGAACCTACCGGGGCACTCGATTCGGCAACCTCGCTGGAGGTGATGGATTTACTGCAGGAGATCAATGCAACCGGGATAACCATCATCATTGTGACCCATGAACATGATATTGCCAAACGTACCGGGAAAACAATACGTATCACCGACGGAAATATTACGGATATTATCCTTAACTAATGATCGTTTGTATATGATCTCTTGTAGGATTTTTTAGTCTGCATAATGTTTGAAATAGATAAATGGCAGGAAATATACAGTACGATCCGGAAAAACAAACTCCGGACGTTCCTCACAGGCTTCAGTGTAGCCTGGGGTATTTTCATGCTCATCATCCTGCTTGGTTCCGGTTCCGGTCTTGAAAACGGTGTAAAAGAACAGTTTAAAGGCGGGGCAACCAATGGCGTGTGGATCAGCAGCGGCCAGACCAGCCTGAAATACAAAGGATTGAAGACCGGCAGGCAGATCAAATTCACCAATGAGGATTACAAATCCATTAAAACGACCGTTGATGGCTACGACCGCATATCGGCCAGGCTGTTTCTTGGCAATAAGCTGATCTCGTATAAAAACGAATATGGTTCCTTCTTTTTATCCCCGTGCCATCCCGATTATGGATTTATCAAAGAGGTTGACATGATCCAGGGACGTTTTCTCAACACCATTGATATCAAGGAGTTCAGGAAGGTAGCCGTGATCGGCGAGAAAGTAAAGGCCGCTTTATTCAAGGGCGCCGACACGAGCGCGATGGGCAAGTACATTAAAATCAACGGGGTGATTTTCCAGGTGGTTGGCATATTCAGGGATTACAGCAGGAATGACGATGAACAAAAGCGGGTATATATCCCGATTACAACCGCCCAGCGTGTTTTCCAGGGAGAGAATGTGATCAACCAGATTTCCTTTACAACAGGTGATGCTACGGAGGAGGAGGCTGATCTGATGATCAATAAATCAAAAGCGCTGCTTGCCAAAATGCATACCTTCGACATTGACGACAACCGGGCGATTTTCGTTTGGAATAAAAACGAGGAAGTTCGTAAATTCAAGGCTCTTTTCGGCGGGATCAGGCTTTTTATCTGGATCATCGGGATAGGGACAATCATCGCCGGTATTGTCGGGGTGAGCAATATCATGATGATCGTGGTGAAGGAACGTACCAAGGAGATCGGCATCCGTAAATCGCTGGGGGCAACTCCCTTGTCAATAGTAGCGCTGATCATGCAGGAGGCGATCGTCATCACCTCGTTTGCCGGTTATATCGGGCTGGTACTTGGAGTGGGACTGCTCGAACTGATAGCAAAGAATGTCCCTCCTTCCGAATTTTTCAGGAACCCGGAGGCGGATTTTTCAGTTGCAGTAATGGCAACTGTTTTATTGATTCTTGCCGGTGCCACGGCAGGATTTTTCCCGGCCATGAAAGCGGCCAAAGTTAAACCGGTGGAGGCCCTTCGAGATGAATAACATTTGTCATTTGCCACTGAAAATAAGCAGCCATGTTTGACATCGACCGCTGGCAGGAAATTTATCATGTGCTGAGGAAAAACAAACTCCGTACATTCCTTACCGCATTCGGGGTTTTCTGGGGCATATTCATGCTGGTGATCATGCTGGGTTCGGGAAACGGCCTTCAGCGCGGTGTGACCCAGAATTTCGGTGACATGGCCACCAACAGCGTATTCATCTGGACGCAGCAAACCACGATGCCATTCAAAGGCTTTCCGAGAGGCAGGAATTATAATTTTACCAACGAAGATGTTGTAGCCCTGCAACATAGCGTCCCTGAGATTAAATACCTGGCTCCCCGCATCCAGGCTGGTGGTTTCATGCAAACCAACAATGTGATCCGCGGTTTGAAATCAGGGGTATTCAACATCATGGGCGATTACCCGGCCTTTAACAAAATCGATCCCTTGAATTTCAAACAAGGACGGTTTATTAATGACCTGGATATCAAAGAAAAACGAAAAGTCTCCGTTGTCGGAACCCGGGTCGTTGACATACTTTTTAACAAAGACGAAAATCCTGTAAACCAATATATCCAGATCCAGGGGGTCTATTTTCAAATTATCGGGGTGTTCACTTCAAAAAGGACCGGAGAACAGGCTGACCGGGAAAATCAGAACATATATATGCCCTTCACCACGTTGCAGCAAACCTATAACTATGGTAACGCGGTCGGTTTTTTCTCCATCACATCCCAGGATGACATCCCGGTATCGGTGGTGGAGGAAAAGGCCATCAGGATTTTGAAGCAACGGCACGCCATTGCCCCGGGAGACGAATCGGCCGTCGGCCATTTCAATCTCAAAAAGGAGTTTGACCAGATGCAGGGCCTGTTTTTCGGGATCCGTTTTTTGGTTTGGATCGTCGGAACAGGAACTTTACTGGCAGGTGTGATCGGGGTCAGCAACATCATGCTTGTAGTTGTTAAGGAACGGACCAAGGAAATAGGGATCCAGCGCGCATTGGGAGCTACTCCATGGAATATTATCAGCCAGATCATCACCGAATCAGTTGTTCTGACAACCTTTGCAGGTTACTTCGGACTTGTGATCGGCGTGGGACTGCTGGAACTGATCAGTTTCCTCCTGATATCTTCGGGTGCCAATACCGAAATGTTTGTTAATCCCGGGATCGATTTTTCAGTCGCCGTCACTGCGCTTTCAATCCTGGTGATTTGTGGCGCTGTTGCCGGCCTGATACCTGCAAAGAGAGCCGTTTCAGTTAAACCCATTGATGCACTCCGCTACGAATAATCAAATTTCACCAGTAATAATTAAGCACACATACCATACCTGCCATGAAGAAAGTGATTAAAATATCAGTCCTTGTAATAATCCTCGGAATTTTTGTAGCCACCATCGTATACCTGTATACCAAATCGAAGGAAAAACCGGTCGTTTATCAAACGGAAAAGCCCTTTATGACGAACATTATTAAAAAGACGGTGGCAACCGGTTCAGTTATCCCCAGGAAGGAAATAGAGATCAAGCCCCAGGTGTCGGGAATCGTAGAGGAGATTTTCGTTCAGGCAGGTAAGACTGTCAGGGCAGGCGATGTGATTGCCCGGGTGAGGATCATTCCCGATCTGATCAACCTGAACAATGCGGAGGCGCGCCTCGAAAGGGCAAAAATAGCCTTCGAGGATGCCAAGATCAATGCGGAACGGCAGGGTAAACTTTTCAGCCAGGGAGTCATTTCTGCTTCAGAAAACCAGCAAACCCAGGTTACTTTTAAAAACGCACGCCAGGAGGTTGACGCAGCCGAGGCCAACCTCGAACTGATCCGTGAAGGGGTGAATAAAAAATCAGGTAAAACCACCAACACGCTGATCCGTTCAACCATCGACGGCATGTTGCTCGATATTCCGATCAAAGTGGGCAACAGTGTCATAGAAACCAATAATTTTAACGCAGGCACCACCATTGCTACGGTGGCCGATGTAGGTGATATGATTTTCCAGGGAAAGGTCGACGAAACAGAAGTTGGAAAGATCAAACCCGGGATGGATCTCATGCTGACCATAGGCGCCATCGAGAACGATACATTCCGTGCCATTCTCAAATATATCGCACCCAAGGGGGTCCTGGAAAACGGGGCTGTCCAGTTTGAGATAAAGGCTGATGTGCAGCTCAAGGACAACCAGTTCATCCGCGCAGGTTACAGTGCAAACGCCGACATTGTTTTAGACCATAAAGACAATACCCTGGCCGTTAAGGAAGCGCTCTTGCTGTTCCAGGGAGATTCGGCTTATGTGGAGGTAGAAACTTCACCG
>CAZPWZ010000211.1:0-4975 GCA_964590675.1 uncultured Draconibacterium sp. | reverse complement strand
ATGACAGAAATTTTTCGGATGATCTCATTTGTTCCATACTTAATCTTCAGGATATAAACGCCCTGTGGCACCCTGGGGATAGCAAGGCTGATGGTTACGGCAGGTGATACCTCGTCCCACGACATGATTTCAGTTCCTACGACATCAAAAAGTTTTACATCAAGTTTTTCCATCCTGGATCCGGTGAATTTCAGATTGATCTGATCTCTGGCAGGATTTGGAAAAATCACAAGTTGTTCCCTGGCATCTGCATCCCCAGTTCCTACCGTGGAGGTGATTGAAATATCATCGATCATGAAGATAAAACCATTGTCTGTTATGCATTGGATTCCGATATAAACATCCTGGCCGGCATAGTCCTGCAAACTGTAGTTCTTTTTAGTCCAATTTACCGGGGCCTCTTCGGGCAAGATTGTAAGCGGCGTAAAATCAGACGGTTGGAGGCCGGTGGTAGACACTGCCACATTGTAGCGCTCCATTCCGAATTGGGCATTATAGGTCTTCACCCAGAATTCGATCTGCGGGTTGATTCCCAGGCTCATCCTGGGCGATATCAGCCATTTGTCATTGGGGGTTACGGCTGGAGCGGGTGGTGTAGAGGGAATGGTAGAAAAGCAACATCCGAGTCTCTGTCCCGAATGAGCCTGCATATTGATTAACGGCGGGTTTGTCTTCGAGGGATTGAAGCAAATATAGGCCATGGGCAGGTAATTGTTCGTAAAAGAGATGCCCTGTATGCCATAGGTATTGCCCCCCTTGACATCGATTACCGTCCATGGATTGAAAACAAGGGTGAAATCGCTCAGTGATTCAAAATCAAGAGACATGGATGAAGGATAACCTGTCACGGTGATGTATCCCGTCTTGGTCAGTGAATCCGATGCAATTCCATTGCTGATTTTCAGTTTCACAGGGAAGGTCCCGGCTGTGGAATATTTGATCGCGGTTGGATTTTGTACTGCCGATGTGCCCGGCGTACCTCCTGTGAAAGTCCAGGCCCAGGATGCAGGTGCACCGGATGACTGATCGGTGAAGTTAACGCTCTCGCCTGTCTTTACCGTAGTTTTATCGGCCGTAAAACCAGCAATGAGCCCTGAGGATTGTTGCGTCCTGACTTCAAGATCGTCGATCATCATGAGGAAATGATCATTCGAAACGCAGCGTATGGCAACATAGACCTTCTGATTGTTGAAACCGGCAAGGCTGAAGGTCTTTTTCTCCCAGGCGGTGGTGGTATGCAAGGTATCAGGTCCGGAGATTACGGTAAAACTTGCAGGATTATTATCGGTGGTTGAAACTGCCACGAAATAATCATCCACTTTGTAGGTATCGTTGTATGATTTTATCCAGAAGCTAAAGCTGCCGCCGACACCCAGTTGTATTTGAGGTGAGATGAACCAGTCGTTGTTCGATGGCGGGTTTGCCGAGAAGCAGGCTCCGAACCGCAGTCCGCCATGTGGTTGAATCGCCGGATCGGCAGCCATGGAAGGGGTTACCAATGCAGGATTGAAACTCAGGAAGGCCATCGGCTCACCATTGTGCGGAAACTCATGACCTTCAATAAAATAGGTATCGTGCTGGTCTACATCCCTGGTGGTCCAGTCATTGAAAGTGAGTGCGAAATCAGCGACATTTTCAAAATTCATGATGTATTTGTCAGGAACAGCCGAAGGAGCCAGGTTAAAAATGGCGCTTTGGGCGAAGGTGAAATTTGATGTATCCGGTGTAAGGCTGTTTAAGTAATAGTATCCATCATAGGCGCCCCCCCACCCCCAGTTGAAATGGAAGAAATCATCACCCTGGTATCCATCGCAGATAAAATAGTGTTGCTGCTGCCCGGTGTTGTTGAACCCGGTATAGAAAATCGGATGTGAAGCTTCGAGTTCGTTTTTTAACAGGGTCAGCCATTCCGCGGAGGTGAAATCCGATTTCCACTTCCATGCAGCTGTTTTAGGGTAGCTGAAATACTTTACGAAGGCAGTATCGATTTCTGCAGCAAGCGATGTTGAAGCTGCAGGGCCATAGTTCATGTTTTGGGCCACCCCGCATTGATAAATCAGCCGGGCGATATCCTCATTGGAGCCTGTAAGGGTATCGGGCATTGCACTCCAGTTGTAATTGGTCGCGCCAAAATTGGCATACTGGATACCATAGGCAGGATGTTGGTACCCGTGTTCACCCGATCCATGGTCGGGATATTGGTAAAATTTCATAATCTGGGCCATGGCCGCGGCGCCGGATCCGGCAAGAGCATGCAGGCAGCTCGCGTGGGCCGATGTATCATTCGGGCAACCTGCATTAAAAAAACAATCCTGCCCCCATACTGAGGATAAAAGTGGTGCAACGCTGCGAACAGGTTGATCCTGACAGAAGTTCGGGGATTCATAATGGCGCCATCTGGCCTGAGTTTCAGCCGAGGGTTTTAACTCGCTTTTGATGGCCCGGATAATTTGCAGTTCCATGGACTGGAGAAGGTCAGAACAGGCGGGCGGAAGATCAGTACCCTGGAAATTTCCTGCCGCAGTATAACCGAGGATCGGGGTGATACGGTCATCTGCACTCACAATGACAGCGCCATCATGACCCGGATGGTAAAAAATATAATAAAGCGGAATATCTTCAAACTTTTCCGTCTTAACCAGCTTCACCTGAAAACTCACCTGGTCTTTCGATCCGGGGATCGCTGCAGTCTCCTTCATAAAGTTACCCGCCACGAGCATTGCGCGTTTCACAGGAACCTCTGCCGCCAGGCTAAATATCTGAATAACAATGAGTAATATCGATAATAACAAAAACAGTTTGACTTTCATCGAAGAAATATTTGCCTCCTGCAAACTTACGCATTTTTGATAAAAAAACTGGCATGGAACCCGTTCCATGCCAGTCTCTGATTCAAATTGGGAACCCGGCGCCTAGGTGCGTTTATTTGGCTGCTCCAGTCCGTAATTTTTAAGCCTGTCCTCACGCCGCAGCAGGAAACCAAGAAAAATAGCAGCAACACCAAGGCTGGAGAAAACAAGCATGGGTACCGTGTAATTATATTTCGCGGTAATATCCCCGTTCTGGATGGCTTCAGCAACACCAGGATTTACCATTTCAATAACCACCCCGATGAGCCAGGGGAAGAACATCAGCCCGATGTTCTGAATCCAGAATACCAGGGCATAAGCTGACCCGAGGTATCGCTCCTCCACGATTTTCGGCACCGAGGGCCACATTGAAGCAGGAACCAGGGAGAAGGCAATGCCTAAAACAATGATTGCAATGATGGCAAGGGCCATGCTGTTGGGCATAAAGGCAAATGAGAGGTGGGCAAGTGTGAGCAAAACAGCACCAAAAATCATGATCGTTGCACCTTTGCCCTTTTTATCAAGGAAATATCCGATGATGGGTGTTAGCAGGATGGTTCCTATGGGTAAAAGACCTGATATTTTGCCGGCAATCTGGGCGTCGACCCCCAATTTCGATTGCATCATGTGAACGGCGTATTTCAGGAATGGGAAAACGCCGGAATAAAACAATACGCAAAGCAGGGAGATCAGAATAAACCCGCGGTTCGTAATGATCTTTGCCAGGTCGCGTAAATGAAATTCTTCAGTGGGATCTGCGCCCGGTCCAGCGTTACCCGTCTGGTTGTCCAGCTTCTTATCCATAAAGGTGTACATAAGGAAGCTCAGAAATCCAATGCAGATCAAAGCTACTCCGACATAAACAGGATTCAGGACATTCCCGGTGCGGATGCCGTCAACTACCTTGACGCCAGCCATGTCGGCCGAAAAGAAGAAAGCAACCGAAGCACCCAAACGGGCAGTGGCAAGCTGCATTCCCATCGCCAGGGCCATCTCTTTTCCTTTGAACCATTTCACAACGGTACGTGAGGTTGTTATACCCGCCATTTCAACTCCAATTCCAAAAATACCATACCCGATCGAAGCAACCTTTGCTGTTGCAGGCATGGAGGTCCAGAAAGAGTTGAAAAAATCAAAACCAAAACCGCCTTCATAAAAATAGGGGGACAATCCGTACAGCTTGATCAATCCACCACCCAGCATAACGATTGTTGCAGTAAGGCCTGTGAAGCGAATACCCATTTTATCCAGGATAATACCAGAAATAATTAAAAATCCAAGGACATTCAGCATATACTCCGATCCCGAAAAAAAGCCATAGTTACTTGGTGTCCAGGCATATGGCTGGATTTCGAGCAACGACGCGAGCGGGGCAATCATGTCAACAAAATAGTAGGCTGACAACATGGTAAATGAAATCAGACCAAGGGCCGTCCAGCGTGCAACCTTGGAGTCACTTAGTAGTCTTTGTATTTTTTCAGTCATGGCGGGGATGTAATTAATGATGAATAAAGTAAATGATCGACAAAGCTAAAAAAATTTCGGGTTCGAACCTTACAATCCCGGATTCTCAGGAGAAAATCCTAATTTTGTAACAAAGCTTATACATGAATTTCCTGCTTGTCGCTGCCACAATTTTTGAAATCAGGCCATTTCTTGAAAAACTGCCCCTGCTTGAAAAGCAAGGGGAACACCTTTCAAGGTACCAATATAAATCAAGTACCATTGATGTGCTGATTTCCGGGGTTGGCATGGTCCCCACCGCCTATTTCCTTGGGAAACAATTGGCGCAGCAGCATTATGACCTTGCCATCAATGCAGGGATTGCCGGAACATTCAACAGAACGATGCCCCTGGGAACGGTGGTCAACGTTATTGAAGATTGCGTTCCTGAGTTGGGAGCCGAAGACGGGGAACAATTTCTTTCGATTTTTGAACTCGGGCTGCTGGACCCTGATACACCTCCATATTCTCACGGGAAACTGGTAAATGATTTTTCAAGGATATCCTCCCTGCATAACCTGGAGGTGATCAGGAAACTGCCGACTGCAACCGGCATCACATCCAATACGATCCGGGGAAATGCTGCGAGCATACAAAAGATACAAAATATCGCCCACGCCGAT
>CAZPWZ010000210.1:0-4993 GCA_964590675.1 uncultured Draconibacterium sp. | reverse complement strand
ATTTCAGAATATTTTTCTCCTCTTTGGCAGCTATTTCTTCTATGGATGGTGGGACTTGCGATTCCTGATCCTGCTATTCAGCCTGTCGGTAGTTAATTATTCCCTCGCACTCTTATTTCAGCGTCACGGGTATGAAAAATTGCGAAAGATTTTATTTATTGCCGGATTGCTGATCAACATCGGGATACTGGTTTTCTTTAAATATTTCAATTTTTTTACCGATAGTTTTATTCATCTCGTATCGCTGATGGGGTTTAAAATCAGCAGGATTACCCTGAATGTCATCCTTCCTGCAGGGATCAGTTTTTATATTTTCATCTCCATCAGTTACCTCATCGATGTGTATCAGCAGAAACTTAAACCTGCCGGAAATATATTTGAGGCACTCCTCACATTCAGCTTTTTCCCAATTATCCTTGCTGGTCCGATTCAACGACCGATCAGTCTCTTGCCGCAGATTCAGAAGAAACGGATATTCGACTATTTCTTTGCTGCCGATGGCCTAAAGCAAATTCTGTGGGGTCTTTTTATGAAAATGGTCATAGCCGATAATTGCGTCGCCTATGTGGATGATGCCTTCTCGAATTATTCAGGCAACAGCGGAAGTACACTTTTTATCGGAATTCTTCTTTTTACAATTCAGATTTATGCTGATTTTGCCGGCTACTCGAATATTGCTATCGGCATTGGCAAACTGCTGGGATTCCGGGTTATGAAAAATTTTGATTACCCATATTTTGCAACAGATATCAGCGCGTTTTGGAAGAAGTGGAATATCTCACTTACTGCCTGGTTCAGAGATTATGTGTTCCTTCCGGTCGCCTATTCCGTATCACGTAAACTAAGGGCCGACCGGTACTTGTGGGTGAAAACGGATTATTTGATTTATATCACCGGTATCTCGGTTACCTGGATGCTGACCGGTTTGTGGCATGGCGCCAATTATACCTTCGTGATTTGGGGACTGATTCACGGTTTCTTTCTGGTTATGCATCACCTGACGGCCAAACCCCGCAAACGATTGCTGAAAAAGGTACATTTATCCGGCAATAATAAAACAATTGTTTTCATTGGGTGGCTCTTCGTCATGCTTGTCGTGATGTTTTCATGGATTTTTTTCAGGGCCGATCATGTAAATGATGTCTTTGGATATATTACCCGGATTTTTTCGAATTCCTTTTTCACAATGCCTGTAACAATTCCAAACAATATCATCATTCTGATCATATTATTTTTTGGCATTGAATGGGTTGGAAAAAAACAGGAATATGCCATTGCCTCGCTGCATGCAAAATGGCCCAGGGTATTCAGATGGCTGTTTTATTATTGCATTGTGTTTGCAGTCTTCTATTATTCTGGAGCAGAACAGGAATTTATCTATTTTCAGTTTTAGTTTTCTGATACATGAAATTATTCATTACCCGTGTTGCACTTTTTTTCGGAATCATCTTCGTTCCGCTCCTTTTGCTGTCATCCTATCTTTTCATTGCCAACGCAAATAAGATGAATGATTTTGCGTCCGGACTTCGAAAATCAGTGATCGTCATCGGTGATTCACATACCCAGAAGGCCATCAACGAAATTTACTGGCCTGCTGTAATTAATCTGTCGCAAAGCAGTGAATGTTATATCTATTCATATGTAAAATTATATCATCTGCTGACGGGCAATCCTGGGATTAAAACAGTAATATTGGGATGCAGTTATCACAGTTTTTCCGCCTATTATGATGAGTTTGTTTTTGGTGCCTACTCAGCCGATATATCTTCAAGGTACTTTTTTATCATGCCCGATAGCCTCAGATTACAGTTTTTATACCAGAACAGGAATCGGATGAGCCGGTATTTTCAGAAGGTTATTGAAAACGGTATCGCCAACCTGCGCGTCTCCCCGGCCGGATACTCTTTCCTGGGTCATTACGAAACTTACGCGACCAAGGTAAAACTCTCTCGCGAAACGGTTCGGAAAAGAATAGAAACGCACTATTATCACAAAAATGAACTGAATGATTTTTCTATGCTCAATATTTTTTATCTTGAAAAAATAATTGATCTCTGCAGAAACCGAAACACAGCACTCGTTTTGCTGAATACACCTATGCACAAATATTACCTGGATCAGGTACCGGTAAAGTTCAAAAAAAAGTATGACTCGCTGGTTAAAACCGGCAATCTGAATGTTATTGAATTTGAAGATCTCAGGTTGCCGGATAGTTGTTTTCTGCCTGATGGGGACCACGTTACCGATTACGGGGCGCATTTAACCACGATGTTTTTAGCCGATTATTTGAAGAATTATACACCCTGAAAAGTATGAAAGTCATTGTTTCACATGATGTTGATCACCTGACCTTTTGGGAACACCGGAATGACCTTATTATTCCGAAATTTTTCATCAGAAACGCCGTTGAATTCTTCACCGGTCATATCGGACTGCGCGAAACCATTGCCAGGACCGGTGTCATCTTTACCAATCGCTGGCACCGTTTGCAGGAAGTTATGGACTTTGACAAAAAGCAACAAATCCCATCAACATTTTTTTTTGGAGTGAACAGGGGTTGTGCCTTGACATACAGTCTTCAGAATGCCGCAGAATGGATCACGAAGGTGAAAGACGCAGGATTCGATGTGGGCGTTCATGGTATTGATTTTCAAAATTTTGAAGATATTCAGAAAGAGTTTTCCATATTTCAGCAAATATCTGGCATGGATCATTTCGGAATCCGGATGCATTACCTCCGGCAATCGGACGATACGATCAGCCATCTCAGCAACGCCGGATACTTGTTCGACAGCACCCGGCGGGCGCAGGAATCACCTTACAGGATCGGGAACATGTGGGAATTTCCACTCCACATCATGGATGGCGATATAATTGAACATGGAAAACGTTACGGAAACAGGTCGTTCAAGGAGGCACAGATACTCACGCGATCAGTGATCGGTCAGATCCTTGAAAAGCGCCTGGATTACATGACAGTACTGTTTCATGACCGCTATTTTGATGACAGCTTTTCAATCTGGCGCGATTGGTACATTTGGATCATCGAATATCTGAAGTCATTGGAATTTGAGTTTATCGGGTACCCCCAGGCGGTTGCAGAGTTGAACGGTCGCAAAATTATCTGATCCAGATAGTTTTAATATTGACGAACTCCTTGATGCCATAATGGGCCAGCTCCCTGCCATACCCCGATTTTTTTATGCCTCCAAAGGGTAGCCTGGGATCTGATTTGGTCATACCATTAACAAACATGGCCCCGGTTTCTATCTTTCGGGCAATTTCCTCCCCTCGCTGCAGGTCACGGGTCCAGATACAGCCACCGAGACCGAAATCGGAGTCGTTGGCAACCCGGATGGCCTCCGCCTCATCATGCACTTTGATCAGCGATACAACCGGCCCGAAGGTCTCCTGGGAATACACAGGCATGCCTTCAGTCACATCTGCAAGGATGGTAGGGGCATAATAGCAGCCTGCCCTCCCGGGCCGTTTTCCTCCGGTTACAAGCCTGGCTCCGGCAGCGATGGAGGTGATGACCTGCTTTTCAATTTCATCAACCAGATCGGGGCGTGCCATTGGGCCAACCTGCGTTTCAGGATTTGCAGGGTCACCAGTCCGAAGCGATTCAAATTCGGTTTTCAATCGCGCTTCAAATTGGTCAGCAATTGAATCCATCACAATAAACCTTTTTGCTGCAATACAGCTTTGCCCCTGGTTTAACATGCGCGCAGTGACAGCTGTTTTAACTGCGGCCTCCAAATCGGCATCGTGCAGCACGATGAATGGATCGGATCCGCCCAGCTCAAGCACGGTTTTTTTCAGGTGTTTTCCGGCCATTGAAGCAACCTGGCTTCCTGCAAATTCACTCCCGGTCAGGGTGGCTGCAGCAATCAGCGGGTTTGCAATTACCGCCTCAACTCCATGGGATGGAATCAAAAGCGTTCTGAAAAGGTCGGGGGGGAATCCGGCTTCACGGAAAATCTCTTCGATGACAAGTGCACAGCCGGGCACATTGGAGGCATGCTTAAGCACCGCTGCATTCCCGGCCATCAATGCAGGTGCGGCAAACCGGAAAACCTGCCAGAACGGGAAATTCCAGGGCATCACGGCCAAAACCACGCCTATGGGTTGAAACGTAACAAAGCTGCGGCTGGCATCTGTCGGGATTACCTCATCCTGTAAAAGTTCCATCGCATGGTCGGCATAATAATCGCAAACCCAGGCACATTTTTCAACTTCAGCCACCGACTCCCTTGAAAGTTTGCCCATCTCAAGGGTCATCAAACCGGCAAACTCCTCTTTCCTGTCACGAAGGATATTTGCAGCACTTTTCATCAGGATGGCCCGTGAATCAAATGAAGTAACTTTCCATGATGTCCAGGCGCCGTGTACCTCCGCAATGATCTTTGTAACATCCTGGTCGGAATGCTCCCGGTATTCCCGGATAATTTCACCCGTAGTCGGATTAATGCTTCTCATATCTTAAAAGGTTAGATTTTAATGGTCAATTGAAATACCTGTTTTATCATTTAAAGTTTGCATGAACAATCTACTAATGAACTCAAACCTCAAATCTTCAAATTTTCCTTCAGGTAATACCCGGTATAGGATTCCTGAACTTTAACCAGATCCTCCGGTGTCCCTTCAAATACCACATGACCTCCCTCATCACCGCCTTCCTTCCCCAGGTCAATCACCCAATCAGCGCATTTGATCACCTCCTGGTTGTGTTCTATCACCAGGATACTGTGCCCATTGATAATCAGCGATTCAAAAGCTATCAGTAACTTGTGAATATCATGCACATGCAGGCCTGTGGTAGGTTCGTCGAAAATAAACAGTGTTGGTTTTTCGCTGACCCCCTTCGAGAGGAAAAATGCCAGCTTAATGCGTTGGGCCTCGCCGCCCGAAAGCGTACTCGACGATTGTCCCATCCGCAGGTACCCCAATCCCACATCCTGAAGCGGCTTTAGCTTGGCCAGTATATGTTTTT
>CAZPWZ010000209.1:0-4995 GCA_964590675.1 uncultured Draconibacterium sp. | reverse complement strand
CAAAATATAATACAAATATTACATTTTTTTATCAGAATTTTATGAGCATTTCATAATTCCTTAATAATTCATCGATATAATAATTAAGATATAATTTAATTTTTGGGGAAAAGATAATGAGAAATAACGACCATAGTGCTTGTTTTGCTGCGATATTACGATACACGCCTGAAGGCCTACCCAATAATCTAATTTATACTATGGCTTTAGCTTTACACGCAAAAGAGTTTATAGCTTATTGTGAAAAGGAATTGTCACAGATACAAGATAGTGCGTCCTTTGAATTTAAAAACACGACAATATGGATGAAGGGAGCCGAACGCATAGTAGAGGTAACAAAAAAATCCGGTGAACAAGGCAAAGTATGAGACAACCAGCAAGGCGCTGGATAAAGCAGGTGAAGTGCTCACTGCCGCAGATGGTGCGCTGAAAGACGGTCAGGATGCAACGGTGCAATACTCCCTGGAAAAGAACCTGAAAAACAAGTGGAATTTCGTCATAGGAACGCAATTCCAGTTAAACAGGCATCTGATGTTGCGGGCTGAATATGGTTTCCTGGGCACCCGCCAGCAATTCATCGGGGGGCTGCAATACCGGTTCGGACTTTAAAAATTGATGATGTGCTTTACCAATTAACCTAACGGAATATTTTCTTTCATAAAATAAAAAGATGAAACCGATCATTACAATTTTTAGGAAAACTGCAGGTTTAGCCCTGGTTGCCTTAACAGGATTATGTGGGCAGGTTATAGCCCAGGACCGTACCGTACTGCCAATCCGGGAACCTGCCCGTCCAACGTACAAGGAACTGGATGTCCGGAATGCCACCGCACCGAAACGATTTGAAGTAAAGGCGCCTCAGGGTGCCCCCAATGTGGTGGTTATATTGATTGACGATATGGGTTTTGGGGTGACCGAGGCTTTTGGCGGACCTGTTGCCTCGCCAACCATGGACAACCTTGCTGCAAATGGGTTGAAGTACAACCGTTTTCATACAACGGCGGTTTGCTCGCCTACCCGCATGGCGCTCCTTACCGGTTATAACCATCACAGCAACAACATGGGTTGTATTACGGAAGCAGCTACGACCTTTCCCGGAAATACCGGTATAAGGCCCCAAACCATCACGCCGATGGCTGAAGTGCTGCGCCAGAACGGGTATAACACGGCAGCCTTCGGAAAGTATCATGAAACCCCGCCATGGGAAATCGCTAATTCAGGCCCCCAGGATCGTTGGCCGACACGGTCAGGCTTTGAGAAATTTTATGGCTTTATCGGGGGAGAAACCAATCAATGGTCTCCTTTGATTTATGATGGGGTTACCATGGTTGAAACGCCGGAAGATCCCAACTATCACTTTACGACCGACATGACCAACCAGGCTATTTCGTGGGTAAGGTTCCAGAAGGCTTTGGCGCCCGACAAGCCTTTTTTTATATACTATGCCCCCGGAGCCACCCATGCCCCGCATCATGTTCCGGCAAAATGGATAGAAAAATACAAAGGGAAATTTGACCAGGGATGGGATAAAATGCGTGAACTGACGCTGGAGCGACAGAAAAAACTAGGCATTGTTCCCCAAAGCACAAAACTTGCACCCAAACCTGCCGATATAAAAGACTGGGATAAACTCACGGCCGATGAAAAGAAATTATTTATCCGCCAGATGGAGGTATATGCCGGGTTTGCCGAACAAACCGATTACGAGGCCGGAAGATTGATTTCAGCAATTAAAGATTTAGGCGTGTTGGACAACACAGTTATTATTTTCATTGCCGGGGATAATGGAGCAAGCGCCGAAGGGCAGATGAACGGCATGTACAGCGAAATGACCTATTTCAACGGGATCGTGGAAACCGTTCCGGATATGTTGAAGCACTATGACGACTGGGGTAATCCCAGCACCTATCCGCATTTTTCTGCCGGCTGGGCCGTAGCCATGGATGCTCCATTCTCCTATACCAAGCAGGTCGCCTCTGATTTTGGCGGTACCCGAAACGGAATGATTATTCACTGGCCTGCCGGGATCAAAGCCAAAGGAGAATTGCGTTCGCAGTTTGGCCATGTAATCGATATCGCCCCAACCGTTTATGAAGTTGCAAAGATACCTGCACCTAAAATGGTGAATGGTATTGAGCAGGATCCGGTTGAAGGAACCAGTCTGGCCTATTCATTTAATGATGCAAAAGCAGCCGAGCAGCATAAGGTGCAATACTTTGAAATGTTGGGCAACAGGGGAATTTACCAGGATGGCTGGTTTGCCAGAACAATCCACAGGCCTGCGTGGAGAGCCAAACCAATCAGTACCTTGCAGGAAGATAAGTGGGAATTATACAATTCCAACGAGGATTTCAGCCTTGCCAGCGATCTGGCCGCACAAAACCCGGAAAAACTAAAAGCCATGCAGGATTTGTTCATGGCTCAGGCCGAAAAATATCACGTATTGCCCATTGATGACCGTCTCCTTGAGCGGACCAATGCAGAATTAATGGGCAGGCCAACCGTTATGGGCGATAGAAGCACAGTAACTTACGGAGAGGGCATGAAAGGAATGGGTGTCGATATTTTTATTGACCTGAGAAATACATCGTATACCATAACTTCAGAGGTGGCTATTGATGCAAAAGGGAACGGTGTAATTGTTTGCCAGGGTGGCAGATTTGGCGGTCTTGCCCTGTATGTTAAAGAGGGAAAACCTGGGTTTACCTACAATTTCCTGGGGATGGAATCAACCCAAATTATGGCGGACCAGCCGTTGAAGCCAGGTAACTATAAATTGGTTTACGACTTCAAATATGATGGCGGTGGAATGGGAAAAGGAGGCCTTGGTACCCTCAGTGTAAACGACAAAAAAATAGCTGAAAAGAGGATTGATAAAACCCAGGCCGGCATTTTCTCAGTCGATGATCTGGCCGATATCGGAGTGGATGATGGAACGCATGTTGCAGATTATGGTTCTTCCTCGAAATTCAATGGAAAAATCAGCTATGTAACCATTGAAAGACGAAAATAGTTCGCGTACTAGTTGATAAATATGCGTCGAACCAGTTTTACTTTCCCTGTCACTACATTAGCAGGCAGTTCACTTGCAAACATACCCGCGCTGCTTGAGCGCCATCGCGTTGAACCCAGATACCGCAGGAAACTGATTCGCTCCTGGGCTACAGCTGGGATCTTTGAGATATTTACACAAGCTGAAAGGATATTGTGGCAAAAACGGATCCGGGATCACCGGTTGAAACATCCGCCCATTTTCATCATTGGTTTTTGGCGGAGCGGCACCACGCTCCTGCATAATCTCCTGTGCCAGGACCCTGAAGCAGCCTATACTACAACCTTTCAGACCGTCTTCCCAAACCTCATACTCACCCAGTCGTGGTGGCTTAAGCCCGTGATCAATTTCTTTGTCCCGGTTAACCGGCCATATGACAATGTGAGCATGGACATGGACTTTCCGCAGGAGGAAGATTTCGGGCTGATGAACATGCAACCAGCTTCGATCTATAAATTTTTCCTTTTTCCTACCGAGTTTGAACGTATTATTGACCAGGAACTTATGACCGGAAAACTTTCCCCTGATAATATATCCAGGTGGAAAAATGCATATCACACGATGATCGCCAAAGCAGTATTCAATACCGGTGGCAGCCGCTATATCGGGAAAAATCCTTGTCATCTTCCGCGAATTGGATTGCTGATGGAGATGTTCCCCAATGCCAAGTTTATTTTTATTCACCGGGATCCTTACAAGGTCAACGAGTCACTGTATCACTTCATTCTTTCTGTTTTTCCGGGAGTTCAATTGCAGGACGTCCCATCTGATTTTACCCGCGAAAAAGTTGTTGACCTGTATACAAGATCCATGGAAGCCTATTTGCGCGACCGTAATATGATTCCTGCTTCAAATCTCGTGGAGGTAAAAATGGCTGATTTCGTCCAGGATATTCCGTCGCACCTCAAAGACATCTATGAAAAATTCGGTCTGGGTGATTTCAGCAGGGTATCATCCAGGGTCGAAAAATACCTGGCTGAAAATCCAAGGCCGGAGCGGAAGCCGCATCCCCCCACGGAGGAGACGATCCGCCTGGTTGATCAGTATGCTTCAGGTATCATTCAGCAATTAGGCTATAGCGTAGAACATGCTAATACTGCAAACGTGACGACGTAAGCACCGTGACAATTTTTGTCCCGCGTCATGAATTTTTATCCCGCGTCCCGTGTCCCGAGTTTTGTCCCGTGTCCCGCGTTTTATCCCGTGTCCCGAATTTAAAACGTTTCCTGCCCCGAGAAATAGAATCCTGATGATTTACTCCCGATGGCGAAATCGAGGTTGATGTTCGTCCTGAAGTACTTATTGACCATTACCCGGATCCCGAATCCGACAGCAGGCTGGATGTACTGAAATAAAGCAACATTGCGATCGGGATTATCGGTAGTGGTGGCGTTGACAAAAACAACCCCTCCGATGATGTTTGAACAGGGCCAGATCGGGAAGCGATATTCAACCTCTCCGTAAACCAGGTTCTTTCCCCTGTAACGTCCGTTGGTATATCCTCTTCCCGAACGGGCGCGCTGGTCACCTCCCAGGTTAGGAAGGGTCATGTAGGGCATGTGTCCCGTAAGGTTGAAATCGCCAAATGCCCAGAAGGCAACAAGGTGTCGAGGCTTATTTTTTGACAGGCCGACATAGGTTCTGAATTCCATCCATAGTTCCGAACAATCCGAACCGCTGCCAAGAATATTGAGATTATACCGGTAGTTGATGTTTGCATAAATACCTTTGTAGGGGTTGGCCTGGTTGTCTCTGCTGTCGTACACTACATTGGCACTTAAACCGGACAACATGTATCCCGTGGTATCATACTCGTATTTTTTCGAATAGTAATAATGGGGTGTGATTAATTGTGGCGTAGTATCAAGCTTGAGTTTCTCATCCTGGATTGAATAATAATAATCAAAAAATTAGCAGTCTTGAGCAGCAAAGTATCCCATCTC
>CAZPWZ010000208.1:0-4998 GCA_964590675.1 uncultured Draconibacterium sp. | reverse complement strand
CCGACCAGTTTGATCGATCATTACGATGCCATCCGGTGCATTTTCGATGAGTGCTCGTGAACGTTGTTCAGTGATTTTAAGGGATTCGGACAATGAACGATATTTCATTTCACTTTCAAGCAGTTTGGCTGCTGCCTGCTTCTGCTCAGTTATATCGATCGTAAATCCGGCTAAATAACTGGGCTTGCCGTCGATGTGAATAGGGAATTTAATAGTTGTATAGCTTCTTCCGTTGAATTCTTCCTCAATCACAACTTCCTTCCCCTCACGAATGACCCGGATGTCATCTTCGACCATCTTTCTCGCAAAATCAGATGGAAAGAGGTCATTCATGTTTTTACCAAGCAATTCCGCCAAAGGCCTGCCAAGCATCTGTTCAAAATTCCTGCTGAGTTGTAAAGACCGGATTTGTTCATCCTTGAAAAAAACGTAAATCGGGCTGCGTTCCAGGAACTGGGTAAATATCTCCTTACTTTCCATCAACGCATGCTCTGCCCCTTTTTTATCAGTGACATCAGTAATTATGGATCCGAGTAATGGTGGACCATCCGGAACATCAATCCTGAATTTTTCGGTAGAAAAGACATGTGATGTCCCTTTCATATCCACCCAAGTTTCTTCATAGGCGGTATATCCTGCTTTGAGTGCCTCCATATCCTTCTCCACCATCAAATCAGCAACCTCAGTCGGGAACAGTTCATGAGGTTTCTTTCCAAACCATTGATCAACGGGGAAATTTTTACTAAACTTGCTGTTGGCAAAAACCGGCCTCAGTTCATGATCCTTTATCAGGATCAGTGCAGGCATATATTCCATAAAAGCGGACAGCATGGCATCGCTTGACCTCAGAGTCTTTTCAGCTGCCTTGCGGTCCGAAATATCACGGATGATAACCTCCATCGCTGGTTTTCCCTGGTATATTATGGGAATGCCAATCACATCGGCATAAATGATCCGGCCGTCGGGCAAAACAAATCTTTCTTCTGAAAGTGGAGCCGTAGTGCCTTCCCGAATCGCCTTGCCAATTCTGCCGGCAACTGCGGCACGGTCATCGGGATGGATAAAATCAATGGCCGTTTTACCCAATATTTCCTTTTCATCCGCTGCTCCTAAAAGCTTGATCCCTGCAGGATTTATGTAAACGATCTTGCCTTCACTATGTATCGCAACGCAATTTGGGGATTGCTCAACAAAAAGGAGGTAGTGATGCTCGCTTTCACCAGTTGAATGTTCTCGCTTTTTATTACCGCCCGCTACTTTCTCCTGCCCCTGATCTTGATTATCTTTTTTCATGTTGGGTGATTCTGCAAACAAAATGCTTAGTCTGAAGTTAAAAACACTAAAGATAGAGATTTTTATGCTTAGGTTACTTTTTTTTTACCTTTGTCAACTAACATTAGTCTAAATAAACCAGGCATGCTGGAAGGTGATTTTTTTGATATACAGACATTTGCAGCATCTAGGGGCGGCGAGTCAGAACACCAGGTGAGGGTAATCACAAGGCTGAATTTACAACATCCGGTTTTTTTGGGGCATTTTCCCGGGAATCCCGTTGTTCCGGGCGTTTGCCAGGTGCAAATGGTAAGGGAACTGGTAGCCAGGGCATTGGAAATACCAGTGAAATTATACGAGTCTGATAACATTAAATTTTTATCAATGATCAGCCCGGTCGAAAATCCCTCCATTGAATTTGATATTCGCATCCGGCCGGTTGATCAAAATCAATATGCGGTAAATGCAGTGATCGGGAATGCCTCAATGGTGTTTTTAAAATTTAAAGGAAAATTTCAAAGGGAGTAGTAATGCAGAAAAAGACAACCATAACATTTACAGCCAGGGGCTATGAGCTCGATTCGTACGGTCACATCAACAATGCCGTTTACCTGAATTATTTCGAGCATGCCCGCTGGGAGTATTTCCGCGAATTGGAACTCTTCACGATCATACAGGCATTTGAACATCTTCCGGTCGTCACCGATGTGCACATCCGTTACCAGCGTGAGATCAGGCTTTTCGATGAAATAACGATTGAATCCTTTTGTGTCATGGAGAAACCTTACCTGGTGTTCCGGCAGAAAATACACAATAAAACCACCGGCTTGACTGCTGCAAGGGCGACGACCAAACTTGTATTTCTTGATAAGGAAAGGGTCCCTATGGATGTCCCGGCACAAATACTTGGGATGATATAAGCACAGCGATGATGGAAAAGCCCGGTTCAGTTACCTTTCGGATCCAGGACAGCATTGGTGTCATAACCATGGATCTTCCCCCTGAGAACTACATCCCGGTTCCCGGGTTCATTCCGTTACAGCTCCTTGAACAATGGCTTGGCACCGATAATATCAAAGGATTGATTTTCACAGGTAGGGGAAAGAATTTTTCAGCCGGAGGAGACCTTGAACGGATTTTCGAAGCAGCCGGTGATTTGGAATCAATGCGCCAGATGATTGAAGAGGGTATCACGTTGCTGAACCGGATTCAGGATCTGGATATCCCTGTCATTGCGGCGATCAGCAGGGTATGCTTTGGCGGCGGGCTTGAAATAGCGCTTGCCTGTCACATGAGGGTGGCAGCAGAAAATGCCCTGCTTGCATTCCCGGAGGTGAATCAAAACCTGATGCCCGGCATGGGAGGAACATACCGGCTCCCTCATCTGGCTGGATTCCCGGATGCAGTAAAAATGGTGCTCGGCGGAGACATGCTGAATGCGGTGGATGGGCAAAAACTTGGCTTGATAGATTATATTGCCCCCAAAGACCGGGCTTTTGAGTTTTCCATGGATCTTATGCTGAAGATGACCCGCGACCGGCCGTTAAAGGTGATCAATTCCATTATGAAATCGTTGAAAAATTCACGGGTAATGAGCCGGGAGGAATCCATGGTAGAGGAAACCAGGCTCTTTTGCTCGCTTGCCATGGATGAGGCAGAACGGCGCAAATCGGAGAAACCGGCATGAGGACAATTCAATGGACTGTCGATGAAGGGATCGGACTGCTGATGCTGGATCAGCCGCCATCGAATACCATGACCATGGATTTTTTCCGGGAAATGACGGTTGTTGCAGATGAGATTGCTGCCAGGCAGGACCTTAAGGCAGTCATCATCTTCGGGAATGGCCGTCACTATTCATCAGGGGCTGATATCAGTGAACTGCTGCAGCATGTCGAACAGCGAATCATGGTTGAAAATTACCGCTCTTTTGCCCGGCTTGAACAACTGAAAATCCCCGTAATCTCCGCAATCCGGGGTGTTTGCCTTGGTTCGGCCCTTGAACTCGCCCTTTTCAGCCATTTCAGGATTTGTTCCAATGATGCCGTGCTGGGACTTCCCGAAGCAGGTTTCAACCTGATGCCTGGCATAGGCGGGATGCAACGGGTAGCAAAATTAGCCGGCACAGCAAAGGCAATCGAAATCACCCTCAGGGGAAACACCTTTACAGCAGCAGACGCCCTGACCATGGGTCTGGTGGATATCATCGTTCCGAAAAGCGAAGTGCTTGAACTGGCAGTCAATTTTGCAAAGGTGTTACCATCAAAGATTGATAAGAACCACCGGCAGGTATATCTGCATAAACATCTAAATCAGTTGCATGCAAAAGCATCATAACGATATATTTGTAAAGATAACCGGCAGCGGATCTTTTCTGCCCGGGGCTCCTGTTCCGGCTGACCGGGTTGATCATTACCTCGGAGAGCTGACAGAGGCGCCCGAGAAGATCAGGAAATGGCTTCAGCGGGTAAGAATCCTGATGAAGGAACTGCTTGAAGTGGAGTACTACCATTTCGCGCTGGATCCGGTGACACGTAAATTTACCGAGGACAATGTGACCATGTCGGTGAAGGCTGCCCGGGAAGCCATTGCCGATGCGGGATTGCGGCCGGCTGATATCGGTCTGATCGTTTATGGCAGCGCTCACCAGGACCAGATGCCAACTGCCAGCGTGCGCATCCAGGCGGCTCTTGGGATTGAACAATGCGCCGAACTATCGATCCATGCCAACTGCACATCGGCCTATAAAGCACTGCTTCTTGGCGCCGACCTGATCCGCATCGGACGATACCGGACGGCACTCGTTATTTCGTCAGGGATGTCATCATCGGAACTCATTGCAGAGTACTACAACCAGCCGCTTGTCAGGAAGGAGGAACTTTTTTTACGCTATTTCCTGAGCGACGGGGCTGCAGCCATTGTATTGCAGGCTGACGATGCCCGGAACGATGGATTGTACATGGATTACAATTACATGGAATCCATTGGTGGGCTCAAACCTTCGGCCATGGGCAATAAAAGGCCGGCTTACTACATGAATCCAAGGGAGGAATTTGAATTGGGATACCATCACCTGGCCCAGATGTTCCAGGAAGAACTTCGGGAAAATTTCCACGAACAGGATGGATCTGTTTTTTTGAAAGGCCTGCAGCGGATGCTGGCCAAATACCCGGTCGACCTGCAAAAGATCAGGTTCTTCCAGGTAAATTTCCCTTCAAAACATATTTCGGAGCTGATAATGGATGAATGTGCTTCACTTGGAATTCAGCGGCAAACGCTTTATTCAAAAATGGCAACCATGGGCTATACCGGCCCCCCGATGGCGCTCCTTTGCCTCGACAAAATCAGGAAAGAGGAAAAACTTGAAAAAGGAGATATAATACTGAGTTTTGTCACGGAGGTGAGCAAGTTTATTCAGGCAGGATATGTAATCGGGAGGTATTGAGCTGGCAAACCAGCAGAGATGTGGAAATTTGGAGAAATGGAAATTTTTGAATTTTGATTTTTGATTTATAGAATGACCCCCAAACAAAATTATACGCTTTACCTCATCAGCCCCCGACAGCGGTTCGTGAACTATCCGGCGCACAGCGAAATGGCTAAAATGTTCGGAAAGAGGCGCTTGATGATCCCGTTGGCACTTCCTACCGTTGCAGCACTGACACCCGGACATTATGATATCCATATTTTCGATGAGGAGATCGAAGAATTACCTGTGAACGGGAA
>CAZPWZ010000207.1:0-4999 GCA_964590675.1 uncultured Draconibacterium sp. | reverse complement strand
TACGCACAAAATTGCCGTAACCCGGTAGCCCGATTTAACGATCCTTCGGGATCGGCTTGCAACGGATATGGCGCGATATATGCCGCCAGGATTTTCTCAACCAGGCAGCGAAACGGCTATCGCACGGTTGACAATCTTTGGCCCATATTTCCGCCTGATCCTGTCGAGGGCCTGGTACAGGTTCACCATCTCCACATTGTCATCGAACATATTGAGCTGCGGGCTCCCTGAGATGAGGTTGCTGAAACGTACGCCAATAAGCCGGATCAGCATGCGACGCTGGTAGAGTCGGTCGAAAATATCCTTCACCACCGGAATAAGCTGGTGGTCGAAAGCGGTGTAGGGCACCTGTTTCTGCAAGGTGTGGGTATCGAAGTTCGAATAGCGGATCTTCACTGTAATGCAGGAGGTGAGTTCAGGCTTGTCGCGCAGCTCAAAGGATATTTTCTCCACCATTTTAACCAGGATCTCCTTCATCCGGATGATGTCGATGCTGTCCTGCTCAAAGGTGGTTTCGGTGCTCACCGATTTAGCCTCGTGGTAAGGATAGACCGGTGTGCGGTCGATACCATTGGCCTTCTCCCATATTACGAGCCCGTTCTTGCCCATCACCCGTTCCATCATGTCAACGGGAATGTGGCTCAGGGTGTCGATGGTCACCACTCCCATCGAACGAAGCAGGCGGTAGGTCTTCTCTCCTATTCCCGGTATTTTACGAATGGAAAGTGGCGAGAGGAAGGGCTGAACCGCATTCCTGTCCACGAATAGCTCCCCATTGGGCTTGGCCTCACCAGTGGCGATCTTTGATACGGTTTTGTTCACCGACAACCCGAAGGAGATTGGCAACCCGGTGTTTTTGATGATGGTATTCCTCAGTTCATGGGTCCATTGCTGCAATCCGAAGAAGCGGTCCATCCCGGTAACATCAAGATAATGCTCATCGATGGACGCCTTCTCGTAAACCGGCGCCTTCTCGGCAATGATATCCGTAACCGTGTGCGAATACTTTGAATAAAGCTCCATGTCGCCCCGCACAAGGATGGCATCGCCGCACAACGCCCGAGCCATCTTCATCGGCATGGCCGAATGCACACCGAACTTCCGCGCCTCATAACTGCAGCTGGCCACCACACCGCGGTCGGAGGTTCCGCCTATGATCACAGGTTTCCCAACCAGATCAGGGCGTATCAGCCGCTCAACGGAGACGAAGAAGGTGTCGAGGTCGAAGTGAACGATGTTGCGGGAAACACTGAGCATTACCATCCTCCCCCGGATAAGATATATCTGCGAAATGATTTCATCATTTAACTGATTTTTTTAATGATTATATTTTAATCATTTTTTCGATTACAATATAATCATTATATTTGCAAAACCAAAACTTTTCGCCATGTTTTTCAGCAGCAACATAAAATTCATGCGGAAGCGCCGCGGGCGCACGCAGGACGATGTGGCCGTAGCCATCGGTATGAAACGGTCGACCCTCAGCGGATATGAGAACAACGTTGCACATCCCGGGCTGGAGGCCCTGATCCAGTTTTCCAATTATTTCAACATTGCCATCGATACGCTGATCAGGATCGATATGTCAAAACTCCCGGAGAGCCAGTTGCGGCAAATCGAACGGGGCTATGATGTGTACCTCAAGGGCAGTAATCTCAGGGTTCTTGCCACCACCATCAACCGGGACAATGAGGACAACATCGAACTTGTTTCGGAGAAGGCCAAGGCCGGGTATACCGGAGGATTTGCCGATCCCGAGTACATCAGCATTTTACCCACATTCCGGTTGCCCTTCTTATCGCGGCAGAAAAAATACCGCACGTTTCAGATCAGCGGTGATTCGATGCTGCCCATCCCGCACGGGGCATGGGTTACCGGCGTATTCGTCCAGGACTGGACAACGATCCGCGACAAGGATGCCTATATCGTCCTGACCATGGATGAAGGGATCGTGTTCAAAGTAGTGGAAAACAGGATTAAAAGCGAAGGGAAACTTGTGCTGCATTCACTGAATCCGCTATTTACCCCATATGATATAAATACCCGGGATATTCGTGAAATCTGGCAGTTTGTGCATTTCATCAGCCCGAAAATACCTGAAAATGTGACCAGTGAAAATTATCATCTCATGGAAACAGTTAAAAAATTACAGCAAGATATCCAGGTCATTCAAACAAGGCTTAACATCTGAACAATCATACGGAGTTTTTTTTCACTGAAATCCCCAGTGTATAAGAGAATATTCTAATTTAGACAGCTTTTTGGTTATAGAAATATTTTTGTTTTAAAACGCAACGGATTTCCATGCTTTGCGTATAATATCTCTTTTATTGTTAAGTTTGTTAAAATTATCACCAAATAAAACCTTAGAATATGAAAGTCGCAATCGTTGGATCCGGTTACGTCGGGTTAGTCACCGGCACTTGTTTCGCTGAAGTCGGTATCGAAGTCACTTGTGTTGACATTGATCAGAAAAAAATTGAAAATTTAAAAAACGGCATTATTCCCATTTACGAACCAGGACTGGAAGAGATGGTTCACCGGAATATGAAGAAAGACCGCTTGAAATTTACGACAAGCATTGCTGAAGCGCTTGAGGATTGCGAAGTTATTTTCAGCGCTGTCGGAACTCCCCCTGATGAAGACGGCAGCGCCGATCTCCAGTACGTTCTAAGCGTGGCGCGCGATTGCGGTAAAAACATGAAAGATTATCTGCTCATCGTGACAAAAAGCACAGTTCCCGTTGGTACCGCCGCCAAGGTTCGCAATGCAGTGCAGGAAGAGCTTGATAAACGTGGTGTGAAAATTGAATTTGACGTGGCGTCAAATCCCGAATTCCTGAAGGAAGGGGCTGCCATTGATGACTTCCTGAAACCCGACAGGATTGTTGTCGGATGCAATTCAGCCCGTGCGGAAGAACTGATGAAGGCGCTGTATAAACCCTTTACCCTGAATGGCCATCCGGTTATTTTCATGGATATCACTTCTGCCGAGATGACGAAGTATGCAGCCAACTCCATGCTTGCAACCAAGATCAGTTTCATGAATGATGTGGCCAACCTTTGCGAAATAGTTGGTGCCGATATCAATATGGTGCGGCGTGGGATTGGTTCCGATTCACGGATCGGCACAAAATTCATCTATCCCGGGGTGGGTTACGGAGGCTCCTGCTTCCCGAAGGATGTGAAAGCGCTCATCCATACTGCCGACGATTTTAAATACAGCCTCCGCGTGCTGAAGGCTGTTGAAGCTGTGAATGACGATCAGAAGGCGGTCCTGGTAAATAAAATGATCAAACATTACAGCGGAGACCTTTCCGGAAAGACAGTAGCCATCTGGGGCTTGTCCTTTAAACCCCAAACGGACGACATGCGCGAAGCTCCATCACTCGTTATCATAAAAAAGCTGCTGGAAGCAGGGGTGAAAATCAAAGCATACGATCCTGTTGCCATGCATGAAGCCGAACGCATCCTGGGCGATACGATCTATTATGCCCCCGATCAGTACGATGCCCTTATTGATGCCGACTGCCTGATGCTTGTCACGGAATGGCCTGAATTCAAATTTCCGAATTTCAACATCATCCGGAAACTCCTTAAAGATCCTGTTGTTTTCGACGGAAGAAATATTTATGAAATTGCCGAGATGAAGCGGAAGGGATTCTCCTATTATTGCATTGGGGTCGACACTTCCATATAGTTCGCCCCGTTAGTCCTTGAAAACCTAACAGTTTATTCCAGGGCTGTTAGGTTTTTTAGTAATGTTGTTTAAACCGGATACCATGATAAGGAAAAAGATTTTAGTAACGGGAGGTGCAGGATTCTTAGGATCCCATCTTTGCGAAAGATTGCTCAACGAAGGGAACGAAGTGGTTTGCCTCGACAACTATTTTACCGGGCAAAAGCAAAATGTTGTTCACCTTCTCAGCAATCCTTTTTTTGAAATGATCCGTCACGATGTGACCATGCCGTTTTATATCGAAGTGGACCAGATATATAACCTTGCGTGCCCTGCCTCCCCTATTCATTATCAATACAATGCCATTAAAACAGTGAAGACTTCGGTGATGGGGGCAATTAATATGCTCGGACTTGCCAAGCGCATCAAGGCACGCATCCTGCAGGCATCGACCAGTGAAGTTTACGGGGATCCTGAAGTACATCCCCAGGTTGAATCCTACTGGGGTCATGTGAACCCGATCGGGATCCGATCCTGTTACGACGAAGGCAAACGCATTGCAGAAACACTCTTTGTCAATTACCACCAACAGAACAATGTCCGGATCAAAATCATGCGGATTTTTAATACGTATGGCCCCCGGATGCATCCGAGCGACGGTCGCGTGGTATCCAATTTCATAGTGCAGGCACTGAAGGGTGAAGACATTACCATATATGGCGATGGTTCCCAGTCGCGGAGCTTCTGTTATGTTGACGACCTGCTCGAAGGGATGATCCGGCTGATGAATTCAAGGGAAGATTTCACAGGACCAGTCAACATTGGGAATCCTAACGAATTTACCATGCTTGAACTGGCCCAGAAAGTGATCAGGCTTACCGGTACTAAATCTAAAATAATTCATATGCCGTTGCCCGCAGATGATCCGACCCAGCGGCAGCCCAATATTACATTGGCCAAGCATGAACTTGGATGGGAACCTAAGGTGATGCTTGAAGAAGGCCTGGTCAAAACCATTGACTATTTCAGGTCGATAATTTAAATGCAAATCAAACAGAACCTATGAAAATCCTGGTTACCGGCTCAAACGGCCAGCTTGGCAGCGAACTCCGGGTGCTTGCCACAGCACACGCGGCTATTGAATTCATGTTCACTGATGTCGCCGAGCTGGATATTACGAACGAAATTGAAGTTAACCGGCTGGTCGAGGCATTTAAGCCGGCAGTTATTATCAACTGTGCTGCCTATACTGCTGTCGACAAGGCCGAACAGGAAGAAAAGCTGGCATTTCTGATAAATTCACTCGCGGTAGGCATCC
>CAZPWZ010000206.1:0-5004 GCA_964590675.1 uncultured Draconibacterium sp. | reverse complement strand
TTTGTTGAAAATGATGTAGACGAGTAAGGACAATACCATGGCTCCTGCTGCAATTCCAAATGCATAGTTGTACCCCCTCGAAAATGCATCGACATAGTTCTGTGCAAATGTACCAAGATCAACCACATTGGTTCCGCTGACTTTATCGGCCAGTTCCTGGAATTTTGAGGTGTCTTCCAGGGCGCCTTTCTGATAGGCATGACACATGGCAGGCAGACTGCCGTCGTGAAGGAATCCCTGGGTTTTAAGATACCAGTTACGGATACCGGTGGCAACAAATGGAGCAAAAAATGCGCCCACATTAATCCCCATGTAAAAGATCATGAATGCTGAATCACGTACTTTGGAGTATTTTGGATTGTCATACAGCTGACCTACAACAGCCTGCAAATTACCTTTAAACAAGCCATTTCCAAATGCTATGGTAAACAAACCTGTCAATGTAATGGCCAGCGGATTACCTGGCAGTGCCATAATTACATAGCCCATAAACATCACCACAATTCCGCCCAGGATAACCGTTTTATATTTCCTGGTAACGTCGGCCAGTATACCACCCACCAGGGCAAGTGCATAAATGCCAAAGTAAAACCAACTGTAATAATTACCGGCATCTTCTTCCGATAAGCCATACTTGGCCTGAAGGAACAATACAAGAATTGCCATCATGGTGTAAAAACCAAAGCGCTCGCCCATGTTTGAGAAAAACGCTACAAAGAGTCCTTTGGGATGTCCTTTAAACATAATTTGAAAATTATTGGTGAATAATCATTGGATTATCATGGATGCAGATTGCAAAAATAGTCAAATTTGCATATCAAACAAGGCATCGTTGTCAAATACAGATTTTTACATATTTTTTTGTAATGGTGTAATATTTTAATCAGATCATCGTCTCGTTATCCGTATGGAACTCCAGGAATTTCAAACCAAGGTTTATCCTCTTAAAAATAAGCTGTTTCGCTTTGCAAAACGTATGCTCGATCATACCGAGGAAGCCGAAGACCTGGTTCAGGAGGTTTTTATCAAACTCTGGAACTTGCGGCAAAAACTTGATGAATACCGGAGTGTGGAGGCGCTGGCCATGATAACAACCAAAAACCTGTGCCTCGATAAAATTAAAGCCAGGCGATACCCTGTTGAAAACATGGAAAACCATCGCCAGTTCATTGAAAGTATGCCGGATGATACAAAAATGGATTACAGCGATCTGATCCAGGGAATTCATCGCGCAATTAAAATGCTTCCTGAACAACAGCAAATGATCGTCCATATGAGGGATATTGAAGGATATGAATTTGAAGAGATCGCAGAAATCGTTGATATGAATGAAAACGCCATCCGTGTTGCCTTGTCAAGAGCCAGGAAACGGATCCGTGAATTGATGACTAAATCGAACTTATATGAATATCAAAGAAATTGAAGACCTTCTTGAAAAGTATGATGCAGGCGATACCAGCCTGCAGGAAGAGAAGCTCCTCAGGGAATATTTCCTTAATTCAGATGTACCTGATCATCTGAAATCGCATAAACAGATGTTCAGCTTATTTGTCAGGGAAAGCCGGCAGGAAATCAGCAATCCTGATTTTGACCAAAAGATAACCAGCCTGCTAAGCGAATCCATGGTGAATACACCTGTCATAAAAATGCATCATCACAAGAGCAGGTTCATTTTTATTACCAGTATCGCTGCCAGTATCCTGATTCTGATCGGTTTGTTCTTCACCCTCAGCGAGGATTTCCTGAAAAAAGATACAATTTACATCTCTGCAAGCCAGGAAATGGCCTATAACGAAGCAAACGAAGCGCTGATGATCATCTCGTCCAACCTCAATGCCGGATTAAAACAGGTGGAACGGCTGCAGATGGTCGATAAGGCAATGAAAAATTTACAACTCTTTAACAGATTCTATCAGTATCAATCCATAATTATTAACCCGGACGAATTACAAACAATGTCCAAAAAATCAAAATAGCCATGAAAAAGTTGATGTTAAGTTTAGTTTGCATGGCATTCCTGATGGTTCCTCTCCTCGTGAATGCCCAGAGCCCGATTGACAAAGTGTTTGATAAATACGTTAGTCAGGATGGTTTTACTACCGTGAATATTTCAAAAGAGATGTTCCAGATGCTGATGCAGATGGGACAGGGAGATTCGAAAGATACCAGCATGGTTGAAATGAAAAAAATGATGGAACAGCTTACAGGCCTTAAAGTCCTTACCTTTTCATTTGATTCCACGAAAATTGTCAAAGCAGTCTCCGTTTACAATGAATTTGCAGGCGTTTTTCCCGCCAGTACCTACAAAGAACTTATGAGCATCAATGAAGGTCGTCAGAATATAAAGTTCATGACCAAACAGGATGCCAGCGGGAAGATCACTGAAATGGTGATGCTCATGAAAGATAAAAATGAGGTTGCCGTTCTCAGCCTGACCGGAAATATCGACCTCTCTACCGTTTCAAAACTGTCGAAAGGGATGAATATTAAAGGCATGGAGGGATTGCATAAAATGTCCAAAGAACACATGAAAAAATAGTTTAAGCACCTATTAAAACGCTGCCGGAAGGGATCTGATTTTCCCATTTCCGGCAGCTTTTTTATAAACGGATGCGTAACTGGCACCCAAGCTCACTTCTCAAATTCCCGGCGGTCTGATCCAACCCGGTTCCAACGACAATCCGGTCAGTGTAATAGGATATCCCTCCCTTCACCCAGGCATCCACCCTCCTTCCAAACCCGAATTTTATTAACAGGTTGCATCTGATCCCTTTTCCCTGGTAGGCAGGAACGGAATACCCATACAAAACTTCCGGCTCATATGCGTATATCCTCGATTCGTATGCCGGGATATCGAACAGGGCAAAACGCATTACCAGGCTTTCCAGCCATCCTGACGGTTTAACCTGTGCCTCCTGGTAAATCAGATATCCTGCTGATGACCGGTTGCCCTGGTTCCCGGCCTCTTTAATCTCTATCCGCGTTTTCAGGATCAACCGCAAAGTTGCAACCCAATGGATATTGAATCGAAAACTCCTGGTATGGTTATTCACCAGTTTATGCATGAACTGATCCTGTAACGAAGGACTATTGATGTAGCCGTTTTTTTGGTAAAACCGCATACTTATCAGGACATCTCCGGCCGCTTGCCAGGTCGCCATCAGGCCAAACTCCTGGCCATTGACCGGTATGTCGACACGGTATTTCAGCCACGGGAATCTGAATAGATCGCAGTAACCCGACAAATTGACCTTTGGGTGAATTGCTGCGTTAATGGCAGCATAGATTCCAATTTCATTGGCATTAAGACTGTTCTGACCAAATGCATTGGAAAACAGATTTTGAAAATCAGGATGATAATCCCTGTAGATCAGGGTGATGCCGATCCTTGGATCAGGTGTGATCGTTGCCCCGGAAAGCCATGCCATTCCGGAATTCTGACTCCGACTTACCTCTCCGAACAAGTATAACCTTTTGTACCTCAGCTGATAATCAAATCCAATATTTGTGTTGTTTTTTCCTTTAAAAACAAACTGATTGTACGGATGAATTTTTGGCTTTACATTGGCCGAATAGGCATAGTAAACTCCGGTCAATCCGATTTTAAAGCCAAGTTGCTGGGTGGGAGCCAGGCTGTAGCTGATATTTCCGCCACAAATCAACTCGGTAAGCACATTTTTTTTTGCCAGTTCCTGGTTTGTCCGGTGATAACCTGTAGAACCCAGCGAACTGATCTCATCAACATTCGAAGTGGTGGAATCGAATTTTGTTACTGTGGCATCCCTTGGATGATATGAAGCAAACCCGCTGGCCTCGATGTGTTTTATTTTTAATGTGGCCGCCAGACCTCTTAAATAGGACCCCTCATTCATTCCCAGTCCAGGCCGGATCCCGGACGCAAGAGGCACGTTCATGGAAAATCCGGGGATACTGCCCAGCGACAGGCCAGATCCAAAGGTAAGCCCAAGACCATAGGACGTGCGAAAGTTGCCAAGGACCAGGTGTTTTAGGATGCCAAGGTTGCTTAGCCCAAGAAACCAGGTATAGAAGTCCATCCCTGATTTTTGCCCTCCACTGAAGAATTGTTCACCAGGATCTTTCTCACCGGCCAAACCGATTTTTATTTTATCAAACCATGTGTAATTGTACCGGAAATAATACCGCTGCGGACTTCCAAGGTAACAATTGTCTGTGGCGGACATTGCTGACAGATCACCCATCTGGTATCCCACCGCTGTTGGGAATGACTGTTCATAGCGCAAGAGCAGGTCGTGACGGCCGAACCTGGCCAGGTTCCTTGGAGTCAGCGCCGGCGTGTGTGAAGAAGGCGCAATGGTGATGAACGGCTGGATCTTCCGGATCAATACAGAATCAAAACCCGGGATGGATTGCAGTTCGTAAACAGTGAGTACTTCCCCGTAAGTCTCAAGGTAATCATACAGGCCTTTGCGTTGATCTGTGGTCAGGAATGGAATTGCATTCAGCTCCTCAGTTTTCATTTTATTCAGGTTTATGGGTTTTCCGGCTATATCGGCCAGGTCGCCGATCACATCCGAAAAGTCAAAATCCATTTCAGCCACCTCGGCCGTTTTTTCAACCTGGTCGCCGAGCACATCAACCTGCCCCATGATGATGCCGGGAATGACAATGATCATGGCCAGGATGCATATAAAATTGAACTGGATCAACATCTCCGGTTATTTTTTATGGATTGAATAAACAAGAGAACACGTTGGACTATATCCCAGCACCTGGTGATAGGCTGAAGCCACATCCAGCCTGACTTTGCCGAATTCAAGGCCAAGGCCGAACGTGAACGACACAGGATTGATCAAAATGCCAATGCGGGTATATACTATTTTGCTGATGCGATATTCAGCCCCCGCGCGGAATACTGGCTTATGTTCCATGTCCTTCTCCACCTCTGTACACGCAAGGAATGCATCAGAAAACTGGTAGGAAAGGCCGATGCAGATAACCACCGGCAGATGTTCCACAGGATTT
>CAZPWZ010000205.1:0-5026 GCA_964590675.1 uncultured Draconibacterium sp. | reverse complement strand
ATTGCACTTTCAAGGGCCTCCCTGATGCCCATTTCGCGGGTACTGAACTGGATATCGTCAAACAGGCAGGGTCTGATCATCCCGCTGGCAGTAAGCCTGAGCCTGTTGCAATTCCTGCAGTCGCCGCCATGGCCATTTTCAACGATGGTGAACCGACCGTTGGCCAGGCTCATTTCGTGAATGTAACGTGCTTCAAGACCGTTTTTAAAGCAGAATTCCTTTACCTCTTGTGCATCAGGTTCGTCTGATGAATTGCGGACCACACAGTTGATTTTTACTGGCAGAAGGCCGGCCTCTTTAGCCGCATCGATACCTTCAAACACTTTCTGAATGTCACCGCCACGCGTGATGGCCCTGTATTTTGCGGGATCGAGTGTATCGAGGCTGATATTGATCCTGTGAAGTCCTGCGGCAGCAAGTTCCCGTGCAAATCCTGATAAAAGTATCCCGTTGGTGGTGAGTCCGAAATCCATGATGCCATCAATGGAGGAAATTTTTTCAACCAGTGAAACGATGCCTTTTCGCACAAGCGGTTCGCCCCCGGTGATCCTAACCTTGGTAACTCCCAGGGAGACTGCCTCCGTGACAACTGCCACGATCTCTTCGAAACTCAGGATATCCTTATGTTCAAGCAGTTTCACACCTTCGGCAGGCATGCAGTATGTGCATCGCAGGTTACAGCGGTCCGTTACGGAAACACGCAGGTAATTGATTCTTCGGTTAAATCGGTCGTACATGAACTGGTTCTCCCTTGTGTATGATGGTGGTCCCGATCTGCATGACGAGGATTCCGGTGGCCATGGTGTAGGCATTGATATGGGCTGATCCATGATAGTCGACCGGGTATACTGCCCCGTCACGGATTATGACAGGGATCATTGATTTCCGGGCAGATTTCCGCCTTGTAAAATCGACCCCCATGGGAAGGATGAACATCGGCGGATCCACCGAAATACTCATCATTCGCCTGAGAAATTGCCTTACCATCATCTCAAACAAGACAAATGAAGAGACAGGATTTCCGGGCAATCCAAAGATGAAGGTGTTGTTCCTGCGGCCAAATACGGTCGGTTTGCCCGGCTGGATGGCAACGCTTTTGAAAAGGATCTCCACGCCTGCCTCCTCCATGATGGCAGGAACAAAGTCAAATTCACCCATGGATACACCGCCGGTAAGCAAAACCACGTCATTTTCTTCCATGGCAAGCCCGATGATTTTTCGCAGCTGCGATGCCTCATCAGAGGCAATTCCGTAATAGGCAGGGATGGCAGGCACTGTCTTCAGCTGGGCCTCCAGCTGCCAGGCATTTGAATTGCGGATCTGGGCGGGACCCGGTGTTATGGATGGTTCAACGAGTTCATCACCGGTTGAAATAATTCCTACCCTGGGCAACATTGAAACCAGCGGATTGATGGCACCAATGGTGGCAAGGACTGCCACATGGGCAGGAGCAATCTGAAGTCCTTTAGGCAGCACAAGGTCACCGGATTTGATGTCTTCACCCTGGTAGCAAATATTCCTGGCAGCAGTTACCCGGTGGATGCGTACCATGTTTTCGCCGGCAGGTTCAGTGTCTTCAACCATAACCACGCAATTGGCACCCGGGGGTATCATTGCACCGGTCATTATTTTGGAACAATGACCCGGCTGAACCATTTTTCCGGGGATCGAACCTGCGGCAATGGTTTCATCGACCTGAAGGATTGTATTCCGGTGTTGGTGATTTTGTGGTGCCTTGTTCAGCATATCCATATCATGCGTCATGCAGGCGTATCCGTCCACGGCCGATTTGTCGAATGGCGGCATGTCCATGTCCGAAAATAGGTCTTCGGCAAGTATCCGCCCCACAGATTCAGAAATATCAATACGTTGAGCGCCGAGCGTTATGGTGTTTGAAAGTACGATATTTACGGCCTCTTCAAATAATATCATGATAATCTTCGATTAAATGTGTCAGATTTTCGGTTACCCGTGTGCAAAAATCTTCCGAAATTTCAAATTTTCGGATACTGGCATGAAAAAACCGCCGAAATTTCAGATTCCGGATATTGTCAACTGTTCAGCTCCTTGATAAACCGTTCAAATCCTTGCTGGATATGGTTGTCAACCGTATGGTGAAACGTATCAAAAGCCCTCACCAGCCGCTTGCCCTCCTCCGTAAGCGAGGTATGCCCGCCATCACTGCCACCGCGTTGTTTTTCGAGGAGCGGAAAACCAAAGAATTTTTCGATTTTTTTCAGGTTCCCCCAGGTGCGGCGATAGGTGTATCCCAGTTCATCACAGGCGGCCTTCATCGATCCTCTCTCCTCGATCAGTTTCAGCATCTGCCATTTGCCATCACCCATGATTCCGGTTTCCAGCTCATCCGACATCCAGATTTTATAATGGAGACGGATATCTTTTAACTTGTCACTGAATTTTGTTTCCATTAGTATGATATTTTTACAAAAATAGGAATTTTGGCGTTTGGCAGGAAGCAACCTATCCTTATAGTTTTCAAAACCGTTCGTATTGATTACTTTTGCGCCTCATTTCACCATCTGCTCACGATCACTTCATTTACTTTCGGGTGCTCGTATCAGTGCTTAATTCTCAATTCAATATCGTTAATATATGATCCGGGATAAAAAAAACACAGCCATTCTTGTTTTGCTGTTCATTGGTGTGCTGATGGGCGCATTGGATATATCCATCGTTGGGCCGGCTATTCCGTCCATTGAAAGAACCATGCATGTGGGTGAGCGCGACCTGAGTTGGATTTTTTCAATCTATGTCCTGTTTAACCTGGTTGGGATCTCCCTCATGGCGAAGATGTCGGATGCATTTGGCAGGCGAAACATATACGTGATGTCGGTTGCCATATTCGGTATAGGATCCCTGGTCGTTTCCCTCGCGCATGATATCCACTGGCTGCTAATTGGCCGTGCCATTCAGGGATTGGGTTCCAGCGGGATCTTCCCTGTTGCTACTGCGGTTGTAGGGGATATTTTCCCTGTTGAAAGGAGGGGGAGGGCCCTGGGTCTCATCGGTGCTGTTTTTGGCATTGCCTTTATCCTCGGTCCATTTATTGCAGGATTCATGTTGCTGTATTTTGAATGGAATTCCCTGTTTCTTATCAACATTCCGATCGCGATCCTGCTGATGATCTTTGCCTGGCAGCTATTGCCATCGGTCAGTATGGAGCACAGGCCTGCCATTGACTGGGCCGGGATCATCATCCTTGCTGTGATACTGACGAGTTTCACCCTGGCCCTGAACAACCTGGATACGAATAACATTGCTGAAAGCCTGGGCTCATGGACAGTTTTGCCTTTCATGATGCTGACTGTCCTGCTCACCCCCATGCTCCTGATGCTTGAGAAACACCAGGCCGATCCGGTGATCAACGTACGGTTGTTTGACTCAATTCAGGTAAGGATTGTAGGCTTTATCGCCTTTGGACTGGGACTTTTTCAATCAAGCATTGTATTCCTTCCTAAACTGGCTGTCGATCTGTTCCAGGTTGATCCTTCGCAGGCCAGTTTCATGCTGCTGCCGGTGGTTGTTGCAACCGCCATCGGATCACCCCTGGGTGGAAGGCTGGTTGATAAGATCGGCTCAAAGATCATCATCATTTCAGGTCTCACCATTGCATCCGTCGCCCTGTTTTTACTGAGTTTGCTTACATCCAGCGTGATCTTGTTTTATGCCGCGGAGGCATGCCTGGGTTTCGGGCTGTCCATGAGGGCATCCCTCAATTATATTATGCTCAATGAAGTTTCGGCCAGGGAGCGCGCTTCGACGCAGGGAATATTGCTGATTTTTATCTCTGTCGGACAACTGGCCGGGGCCGCCCTTATTGGCGCAATATCCGCTGCAACACCGGGTAAGGCCACAGGCTTTGGCCTGGCATTCCTTGTGATGACCATCCTGTCGGCAGTCCTTGTATTCATAAGTTTTTTCCTGAAAAACCGGCGGCAGGAACTCGAGGGAAATCAATTTATTTAGAATTAATCCAAATAATATTGTAACTTTGCAGCTGAATGATTAAATGCGATATGCAAAAATAAACACATCGATAAATTGATTACTTTTGTCATTGATTATTTACCTCTGCTCCGGCAGTTTGAGTTGATGTGCAGCATCATGGCATAATAGCGAAAGCAATCATGTTCAGATGCAATTATACTGAGCGATTCAGTTTATATTTAGTTACAAATTCAGGCAGCCGTTGCATAAAAAATTTAAAAGATGAATAACGCGATATTTAATATAGAACGTCCTGAAAATGAGCATACATTGAGTTATGCACCAGGATGCAGGGAGAGAAAATCTTTAAATGCCGAGCTGGACCGGCTGAGTTCAGAGGTTCAGGATATTCCGCTGATCATTGGGGGTAAGGAGATACGCACCGGTAAAATCGGGAAGGTCGTAATGCCCCATGACCATCAGCATGTTTTAGCCAACTATCACATGGCAGGTGAAGCGGAGGTGAAAATGGCCATCGATGCTGCACTAAAGGCACACCGCGAATGGGAGTCCTTTCCATGGGTCGACCGGGTCTCCATTACACTGAAAGCGGCAGAACTCATCGCGAAAAAGTACCGTTACCTTGTCAATGGCGCTACCATGCTCGGACAGGGTAAGAATGCCTATCAGGCTGAAATCGACGCCGCCTGTGAAACCATCGATTTCCTCAATTTCAATGCTTATTTTATCACCGAGATATACAAGGAACAGCCCCACTCGCAGCCCGGAATAATCAACCGAATTGAATACCGGCCGCTCGAAGGATTTGTTTTTACCGTAAGCCCTTTCAATTTCACCGCAATCGCTTCAAATCTCAACATGGCCCCTGCACTGATGGGGAATACGGTAGTTTGGAAGCCTGCCACCACATCGCTGCTGTCCAATTACTTCCTGATGCAGATATTCAGGGAGGCGGGATTGCCTGATGGCGTGATCAATTTTGTTCCGGGACCCGGCAGCCTGATCGACAAAACCGCACTCAGTCACCGGGATATGACCGGGATCCACTTCACCGGAA
>CAZPWZ010000204.1:0-5027 GCA_964590675.1 uncultured Draconibacterium sp. | reverse complement strand
CTACCGGTTCCGGGGGGTTCTGACGAAGGCTGGGGGGGAGATGAGTCCTGCCGTTATTGCCAACTATGTTTACGACCTGGCTAAAAGCTTCAACCAGTTTTACCAGGAATTGCCTGTTCTAAAGGAAACGGACAGGGATAAAGCGCAATTACGGCTGATGATCACCAATTTCACCAGTGAAACAATCCGGAAGTCAATGGCCTTGTTGGGCATCCAGGTCCCCCCACGGATGTAAAAAGAAAAAGGCCGTCCCGGATTAACAGGACAGCCTTAGTCTCGAATAGAATATTGTTTTTTATTCCTTAACGAATTTAATATTGGACGTGCCTTTTTCGGTCACAGTCCTCACGAAATAGATTCCGGATTGCAGTTTACTGATGTTGATCGATTTCTGAACACCGGTATAAACTGTTTTACCGCTGACGTCAATGATGCTTACCTGCAGGATTTGCCCGTTGCTGCTGATGTTGATCTGATCTTTTGCAGGATTCGGGAAAACCGACACACTGGTTGAGGATGCTTCGTTCATACCAACGCCGCCAACATAAACGTAATCGGATTTCACCAGGGTGTTTGATCCGTTGGCGTTTGTAGCAACGAGTGTTACATCAAAAGAGCCCGAAGTGTTGTATACAATCGGGGGAGGGTTTTTCAAAGTTGAAGTACCGGGTGTGCCACCTTGAAAGGTCCATAACCAGCTTGTCGCACCTCCCGTTGATTGATCGGTGAATACCACGCTGCCACCAATTGCCACTGCAAGGGGAGTGCCTGTAAATGCCGCTGTAGGAAGAGCCGGTGCCAGGGGGGGGCCATTGTAAATGTACATGCCACCTGTACTTTCCGTACTTTTCTTTGCATTTGTCAGGGTTCCTGCCCAACCGGTTTCATCGTCGAGCCAGGCTGTTGCATCAAAATCATAACCGGCTGTAACAACATTCCATGTGTAACCACCGTCGTAACTTACTGATATGCCATTGCCGCCGGCCGCACTTGACGAGCCTACATAGGTGTTTGTGGATCCGGGGATCGCTGCGAAGAAGCGCGCATACATATCGCCGGTTACAGACACCTCGCTCCAGGTAACTCCGCCATCGGAGGTAACATCCAGGAATGGTTCAAGTCCAAGGTTCAGGTATGAACGGAAGGCAATACCGTGCATGGCATCAACGAATTCCGGTTGTACCACTTCAGCATCGCCGAAAGGAGTCAATACGGCGGTCCAGTTCAGTCCCTTGTTGGTTGAACGGAAGATCCTCCCTTTGTTTGTGCCGAACCAGATGTTGTCGCCTATGGCAGAAAAGTTTCCTGTGATTCCATATTCTCCTGAAGTAGGCGCCGGGATATTGGCCTGGGGAACGCGGGTCCATGTTTCACCGCCATCGGTAGTGGTATAAATTTCATAATAACCGCCAACAGGGTCTCCCTGGGCTACACCGTCATCTTCATTAAAAAAGTGGATCAGATTGGCAAACGAACTGCTGCCATACACACCGCCTTTTTTTACCCAGGTTGTGCCTCCGTCCTGTGTTTTATAAAGGCCCTGCGAAGCGCCGGTATTGAATACAGCCCAGCAGGAACCGCCATCCAGTGCAAAAATCATGGACAATCCGGTACCTGCATTGAATGTGCCTGAATTCCAGGTCAAACCGCCGTCCAGTGACCTTGTCCACCTGTCGACGATCGCACCGGTTCCATCAACGGCATGAGCCCACATCGTGGTGTTGTCATCCATTCCAATGGAAATTTGCCCTACCCGCTGGCCTGCAAGCAAACCGGAATTAACCTGGGTCCAGTTTGTTTGAGCCGTGGCCCAAATGCTGAAAATCATTAAAACTGAAAGAAGTAATAGTTTTTTCATAATGCTTAATTTTTGGTGAATACTAAATTGTTCCGACAAACATACAAATAAAATTGGTAAACGGAGTTAAAATCAGCAAAGAAATATTTCAAAAGTGAATATCTTTTTTTCGTAACAATCCGGCAGGAAAACACCTTCAGATATTTTCCAAAGTTACTACCTTTGCACCCAAATATTAAAAATGCCACTCGGGCATAAAACCTCAAAGCGAAGATTAAATCATGTTTGAAGGATTAAGTGATAAATTAGACAGGGCTTTTAAAGTTCTGAAGGGGCACGGCCATATTACCGAAATCAATGTGGCAGAGACGCTGAAAGATGTCAGGAAAGCATTGCTGGATGCTGACGTAAGTTTCAAAATAGCCAAGCAGTTTACCGACCAGGTGAAGGATAAGGCGCTTGGTCAGAACGTTTTAACAGCAGTTTCGCCAGGTCAGCTAATGGTGAAAATTGTCCATGATGAACTGGTCGAACTCATGGGCGGCCAGAAAACGGAACTGAACATTAAGGGAGAGCCGGCCATTATCCTGGTTGCTGGTCTTCAGGGTTCGGGGAAAACCACCTTTTCGGCAAAACTTGCCAATTATATCAAAACCAAGAAGGGCAGGCGGCCGCTGCTGGTAGCCTGTGATGTTTACCGGCCTGCTGCTATCGAACAGTTAAAGGTCTTGGGCGGACAAATTGAGGTTGACGTTTACACCGAAGACGCCGCCAATGACCCGGTGAAAATAGCGAAGCGCTCCCTGGCGCATGCAAGGGAAAACGGTTATAATGTCCTGATAGTCGATACGGCCGGACGCCTTGCAATCGACGAGCAGATGATGGACGAGATTGCCAATATCAAAAGTGCCCTAAACCCCCAGGAAACCCTGTTTGTAGTCGATTCCATGACCGGGCAGGATGCCGTGAATACAGCAAAGGCTTTCAATGAACGTCTTGATTATGAAGGTGTTGTTTTAACAAAACTGGATGGCGATACCCGTGGTGGTGCAGCACTCAGTATAAAATCGGTCGTCAATAAACCGATTAAATTCGTTGGCCTGGGTGAAAAAATGGATGCCATCGACATTTTTTATCCTGAACGGATGGCCGACCGGATCCTGGGAATGGGCGACATTGTATCCCTGGTTGAAAAGGCGCAGGAACAGTTTGATGAAGAGGAGGCTCAGAAGCTCCAGAAAAAGATCGCCCGAAATCAGTTTGATTTCAATGACTTTCTTGCCCAGATCAAGCAGATAAAAAAAATGGGCAATGTTAAGGACCTTTTGGGAATGATTCCCGGCATGGGCAAGGCGATCCGTAATCTCGAGATTGACGACAATGCATTCAAAGGCATTGAAGCCATCATCCATTCAATGACCCCTGATGAACGGGTAAATCCGACTGTGCTCAACGGCAGCCGCCGGAAAAGGATCGCCATGGGTTCCGGAACCACCATTCAGGATGTGAACCGGCTGATCAAACAGTTTGATGATACCCGGAAAATGATGAAAATGGTCACGGCAAACAAAGGAAAGAACATGGCCAACGTAATGCGGAACATGAAAAACATGAACTAACCCAACAGCAAATGAAATTACTTGATGGTAAGCTGGTTGCCGACCAGATCAAAGCTGAGATCGCCCGCGAGGTAAAGGAGTTTTTCCTGGACAAAGGCCTTGATGCCCCTCATATTGCGGCAGTTCTTGTGGGTGACGATCCTGCCAGTATCACTTACGTTGCTGCCAAAGAGAAGGCCTGCCATGAGGTGGGCTTTGTTTCATCCGTTTATCGCTATCCCTTAAACATTACAGAAGATAAACTGCTTGAAGTGGTCGATTTTCTTAATGCCGATGAAGAAATTGATGGCTTCATCGTGCAGCTTCCCCTTCCCGGGCATATTAATGAGCATAAAATCATCGAACGGATTGACCCCAACAAGGACATTGATGGATTTCACCCGGTAAACATCGGAAGAATGGTGCTGAATCAGCCCTGTTTCCTGCCTGCTACGCCTTATGGCATTATCACATTACTGGAGCGCTTTAACATTGAAACGGCAGGAAAAAATGTGGTCGTCCTCGGACGTAGCCACATCGTTGGAACACCCGTCAGTATTTTGCTTTCGCGCAAGTCGGATCCGGGAAATGCCACCGTTACGCTGTGCCACAGTTTTTCACATGATATCCCTGCCATTGCAGCCCGGGCCGACATACTCATTGTGGCCATGGGGAAACAGGGCTTTGTCACTGCCGAAATGGTAAAACAGGATGCAGTGGTTGTTGATGTGGGCGTTCACAGGATTCCTTCAACTGAAACAAAATCGGGATTTAAACTTAAGGGAGATGTGGATTTTGAAAGAGTTTCACGAAAGTGCAGCTTCATTACACCGGTCCCGGGCGGGGTTGGACCGATGACCATTGTATCATTACTCCGGAATACCCTTAAAGCAGCAAAAAAAGAGGTCAACTGAATTCCTTGGAACAATCACAGGATATTTTATTGAGAGAAGGAAAGGTTCTTCCTGTGATGGAGGAATTCTATACACTCCAGGGTGAAGGTTTTAATACCGGCCAGGCAGCTTATTTTATCCGCGTCGGAGGCTGTGATGTCGGCTGCAAATGGTGTGACGTGAAGGAATCATGGAATGCCGGCGATTTTCCGCCCGTATCCACCGATTTGGTTGTCACGCATGCCATGGCATACCCTGCAAAAGCCATTGTGGTCACGGGCGGCGAACCGCTGTTATATAATATGGATTACCTCTGTGATGAACTGCATCGCCGCGGCATCAGGATATTTCTCGAAACGTCAGGATCGCAGCCTCTGAGCGGCACCTGGGACTGGATTTGCTTATCACCCAAAAAAGATGCTCCTCCGCTGAATCCGGTCGCCTTGCTTGCCAATGAATTGAAGGTCATCATACATGATGATACTGATTTTCAATGGGCTGAAGAGAATTCCCAGCTCGTATCCCCGTCATGCATCCTTTACCTGCAGCCCGAATGGAGCCGGCACGAGGCAATGATGCCGGAAATTATCCGTTATATCCAGGAACAACCCAAATGGAGGATATCCCTTCAAAGTCATAAATACATGCACATCCCATGATTACCCGGCGATTTTTGTTTGCATTTGTCATTTGTCATTTGTCATTTGTCATTTCATTCGGCCAGGGACAACGTTTTTC
>CAZPWZ010000203.1:0-5046 GCA_964590675.1 uncultured Draconibacterium sp. | reverse complement strand
ATGGGGGCATTCCCCCGGGTGGACCACCATGCACGTGCTTCAGTCAGTCCGGGCCATGCATCCATCCTTGAATGTGTTTGCATCTGCCGGGTCAGATGGTAAGCTTCTCCTCTGGAATTATAACAATGATTTGTTCTCCAAATCGTTACTTGACTCGGTGTCTGGAAAAATCAGCTGTGTCACTTTCAGTCCCGACGGAGCCTGGCTCGCCTATGGTACAGGAGGCGGGGCTGTTAAAGCGATTTCCATGGTCACAAAAACAGTAACACCGATAATCCTCGCCGGATCAGGCAATGCCGTACATTCCATCGCTTTCAGCAAAGATGGCAAACAGGTAGCCGCAGGTTTATCAAACGGTACGATTAAAATCTGGAACCTCGCCGACCCCGCAGCGCGTCCGCAGGAAATTCTCGGTCGTCATGCCTCGGGGGTTACTGCACTGACATTCAGCAACGACGGTGCGGAGCTTGCCTCGTCAAGTTACGACCATACCATGCAACTGGCCAGTTTTCCTTCCATGGAAGCAGAACCCATTTCAATTGAAAACCATGACCTGTGGGTTTATGACATAGTTTTCACGCCCGATGATCGGCATCTGATCTCATGCAGCGCAGATAAAACAATCCGGATCTTCTCAACTGAAAACGCCAGCATGGCCGAAAATCTTAAAAGGGAGTTAAAGCGGAATATGACCAAAGAGGAATGGCAGCGGTTGGTTGGAGGAGATATTCCATATAGAAAAACCAGATCTGATCTTCCTTAAGGGAAAGTGCTTACAAAAAACGAATTGATTATGCATCAGATTTTCAAATTCACAATAGTTTTCCGGGCATTGCTGGCCCTCACTTTCTTTTTCATCCTCCCTGTAACATCCATTGCCCAGGAATGCAGTGATGTTACCCTGAACCAGGCACGCAAGGCATACGAAATAGGTAAGTTTTCGGAGGTATTAAACTCATTGCATCCTTGTATTCAGAAAGGTTTTAATGAAAAACAGAAGGTTGAGGCCTACCGATTGCTTGCCATGACTTACATCGCCCTGGATTCCACTGATAAGGCAACCCAGGAGACGGGATATCTGTTACTGATCAGTCCCACCTACGAAGCCAATTTATTTGATCCGCCTGCCTTCATCCGGATGGTGAATAACCTGAAACTGTCGGGAGGAACACAGGTGGTCACCTCGGTTTCCAAAAAGGCTGAGTCCATTTACGAGGCTCCTGCAACCATCGTAGTAATAACCCGGGATGAGATCAGAAAACGCGGGTATAATGACCTGGTAGAATTGCTGAAGGATGTCCCTGGTTTTGATCTTACCATGTTTTATGGTCCCGAATACGCAAACGTTTATCAGCGCGGATTCCGTCAAAACAACACGGAGAAAACCCTTTTGCTGTTTGACGGTATTGAAGAAAATGACCTCTGGACAAACTGGGCTTACATTGACAGGCAGTATCCTTTATCCAACATCGAGCGGGTCGAAATCATCTATGGCCCGGCATCCACCATGTACGGACCTAACGCATTTGCAGGGGTGATCAACGTGATCATGCAAAATTCGGTTGATGCCATCAAACCTGGCCGGAATATCGGTATCAGCGCCAATGTAAGTTACGGCACCTATAATACAAGCACCGTCGACCTGAGCATCTCGGGAAAAAAGCGGAATATCTCCTTTACTGTGACCGGGCGGCTTTACCATTCAGATGAAATGGATATCTCTAGCCAGTCCTATTTCGATTACAACCCTGATGTATACAACACCGTTGACTATAATAAACTTATGGACATTTCCAACGGTGCCAAGCAATATCTTATCGCCAACAAGCTGCCTTTTGAAAATCCCTATTACACCCTTTCTGCCGATACAAACCAGCTTACATTAACCCCTTTAGGGGCCGAAACGGCCAGGAACCTGGATAAATCAGGGTATGATCAGGTTGTGAACGGAAAAAAGATCGGCTTTTCGAATACAACCAATTCGTGGCTCCTGAACGGGAAGGTGAAATTCGGAAACTTCACGCTGGGATTTCAGACATGGAAGTACAGCCGGGGTGGACTGACCCAATACACTGACACCTATGTGGCGGGTTCCGACAACGGACAAACCTGGGTTCCCCAACTCTCCTTCTTTTACGCCAAATATGAAAACCAGCTGAGTGAAAAGGTCTTCCTGTCGAATGTGACAACCTACCGGATCCATTCTGTAACCGATGATACCCGTTTGGTTTATGTGTCAAACTATGCCAGGGGGAACAAGAAATTGCCCGACCTTGTCAACGAAACTCCCCCGAACTGGGTCACCCTATACAACTTTCAGCTTTCAAAACAACTCCGAAACGAATTAAAGGTCATTTACACCCCGGTTTCGCGGTTCGATCTTGTTTCCGGACTCGAGGTCCGCAACAGTACCCTGCAGGGCGCTTACTACAGCAGCCTCACGCCCACGCCCCAGGATTCGGCTGTTGTTTTGCCTTCCCCGAAAGGCGGCAACGATTTTAACATCTGGGATATCGGAGTTTATTCACAGGGGACCTTTCAGGCTTTCCGAAAGTTCAAAATCACCTTCGGACTCCGGTATGATTACAATAAAGTACGTGACAATGACGGATTCGGCAGTGAATTTAGCCCCCGCCTGGCACTGGTCTATTCCCCGGGCAAATTCACCTTCAAGGCGATCTACTCCCGGGGTATCATGAACGTTTCAAACTGGACTAAATATTCTGCGATCGGCAACAGGATCCCGAATCCCACTTTAAAGACGGAGATCATTCAGAACATCGAACTGAGTGCAGGATTCCGCCTTAACAAGGATTTCCAGGCCGATGTTACAGTTTATCGTGACTATATCAACAATGTGGTCGGAACTATCCCTGTGGAAGGAAGCGGCGGCAAAGTTCAGAATTCCAATATCGGCAAGTTCCGGATCACCGGTTTCCAGGCGAATGTTGCCTACCAGTTTCAAAGTTTCTCGGCCTATTTCAATTATACTTTCTGCGATCCAAAACAAACCTATTCCGAAATCGGGGAGGTGGATAACCGTGTCGGGGATATCTCCAGTCACCAGTTCAATCTTGGCGCCAACAAATCATTTTTCGACCAGCTGAACATCAATCTCCGGCTCAATTTTGTCGGAAACCGGCCTACCGGGGAGGGAACTACCGTTCCATTAAATTTCGATACCTTTCCCGCAACTGCCATTTTAAACGGAGCTGTTACCTATGAAAATAAAAAGATCGTTCCCGGACTCGCCCTTCAGCTGGTTTGTAACAATATTTTAAACACCGGTTATTTTCATCCCGGCACAAAAGCGGCAGACGGTATCTCCAGCCCAACAGAGATCATGCAACGTGGAAGGCATTTTCTGATTAAATTATCCTATGATTTCTAATTTAAACTGATGTATGACGGTTACTGAAAAAATTCATGAAGCAGAGAGTGTTTGGGGAGGATTATACTTACCGGAAAACATTAAGGACCCGAAAAAGAAAGGATTACGGGTTGTTATTTTTGGCAGTGCAATTGGAGGACAGTTGATATTAGAATCATTGATCAGGCTGGAAAAAAGATATCCGAACCTGTTGAATATTGTGGGATTGGCAACCGATGATCCGGTTGATCCAAAGGCGAAAATTTCATTAAAAAAACGAATCTGGAACAATTATACTCAGGCTGAGAGCAGCATTATCATGAACAGGCTTGTCGCCACCTCACTGGATGCCGGAATCCCTTGTTACACAGGAAAAGTGAAATTGAATTATTTCAGAAAAATCTTTTTTGACTGGAATCCTGATGTGCTGATAATGAACTGCTTCGGACAGAAACTCGATTCATTCCTGTATTTATATCCTCCGTTGGGTGCTTATAATTTTCATCCCTCCAACCTTGCCTGCAATATTGGCATCGGGGCCCAGCCATTCCAGGATATAATGCATAATGGTCTCGATACATCTCCCATTGTTATTCACAAAGTGACTGAGATCATTGATGCCGGCCCGGTTGTCGGGATCTCCCCTGAGATCAACATCAGGTTGCTGGACGGAAAATACCCGGACAGCATTGTGTCGCTGCTCGTTAAAATGAACAGCATTACCGGTTGGATGACGATTGACTTAATCTTCGAAATCATTCAGCAGAAATATTGTAAAAACAAGGGAGCTTTGACATCTATTGATTTTGACAAAAAGATTCCTGACAACATCAAACAAATGTTGATGGCTCCGGCCACCAATGATTTGTCGGAACAGTACGAGCTGCCACTTCATCCCAAAATTTCATGATCACCACTGCACTATGACGCAACAAAACTGGCTGCTGAAAACACTGAATATCAAAAAAGAGGAGGCAAATGCTGTTTCCATGATGGTGATATTCTCCTTTTTTGTCGGGCTATCACTGTCGTTTTACTTTACCGCATCGAATGCCATTTTCCTGAAACATTTTTCACCAAAGATGATTCCTGTATCATTTATCGCCTCGGGAGTCGTTGTCTATTTAGCCTGGTGGCTCTTCTCATTCGTTGATAAACGATCGACGTTATCAAGACAAGTCACACCCAAATTCCTTTTTGTATTTATAACTGTATTGGCAATCAGCATCGGCGTTTGGGCATTCGATACAAAATGGCTGGCTTTTATAATGTACACATGGGTGAGGGTCATGGTGTATATCACACTGGTCAACTTCTGGGGATTGGCCGGACGGCTTTTCGATATCCGACAGGGAAAAAGAATTTTTGGATTGATCAGCGTCGGTGAGGTGATATCCATAATCATCGGATATTTTTCCATACCGCTGATTCTAAAGGTCCTCAAAGCCCCCGACCTGCTGTTCCTGGCTTCATTTTCACTCTTCATCTGCCTGGTTTTGGTGTTTGTTCTCTTTAAGACATTTAAAGAGCGGCTTCAAACGAACAAAATACCCCCGGCCGCCAAACAAAAAGATCAGAAGTCGGAGTGGAATTACTGGAACCTGGTGAAAAAGCCCTATTTTCTGATGATATCCCTGATGGCGCTGCTGCCCATTTTCGGATACCTGTTCGTGGAT
>CAZPWZ010000202.1:0-5060 GCA_964590675.1 uncultured Draconibacterium sp. | reverse complement strand
GTCGTGTGATCTTTTTGGCGGCGATATCAGCAAGGCTGTTTACCCGGCCATGGGCGTGGAGATTTTCCACAACTTCACCCTGCTGCACGACGACATCATGGACAATGCCCCATTGCGCCGCGGAAGGGAAACTGTGCATCAGAAATGGGACATCAACGCAGCCATTCTTTCAGGCGATACCATGTTCGTGATTGCTTACGAATATGTTGCAAAAACAGATCCGGAACTGTTACCCGAGGTCCTTAACCTATTCAACGATACGGCCCGGAAGGTTTGCGAAGGACAGCAATACGACATGAATTTTGAGACAAAATCCGATGTCACCATCCCGGATTATATGCAGATGATCCGGCTTAAAACTGCCGTGCTCATAGCCTGCAGCCTTAAGCTGGGAGCCATCCTGGCAAACGCTTCCCCCGCGGATGCAGAGAAAATTTATGAATTCGGGATCGAACTCGGACTTGCATTCCAGTTGCAGGACGATTACCTGGATGCTTTTGGAGAAACCAGCAAATTTGGAAAAGCCATCGGCGGGGATATTACAACCCATAAAAAAACATTCCTGTTCCTGAAGGCCTTCGAGTTGGCCAAGGACGACACACTGATCAGACTGACAAACTATTTCTTTGACCAGGAAATCACGGAAGAACAGCGGATCAAGGAGATCATTGCATTGTACAGGCAATTGAAAATCGACGGAATCACCCGGTTTGAAATTGAAAACCATCACCGGAAAGCCATGGAAATGCTCGAGTCCTTTAATTTTAAACCTGAAATGACCCGCGAAATGTTCGGCTTAATGCAGGAGATGTTCGGCAGGGAGCGATAAGGGACGGAAAAGCGGGACACGGGACGAAAAGCGGGACACGGGACGCGGGACGTCATTGGTAATTGGTAATTGGTAATTGGTAATTCGAACTATCCTTCCAAAATCTCCAGCTCATAGTTCAATTCTTCCCAGCGCTTCATTTCCCGGCTCAAGGTGCTTTTAATATCCTCGTATTCTTTGTAAAGGCTTCCGTCCTGGATCTGCTTCTGGAATTTTTCCGGGGTGCCCAGCATGCCCTCCTTTACCTTCAACTGGCTCTCCAGGGCTTCAATTTCCAATTCACATTTTGAAATCTGGCTCTTCACCTTGCGGATCTCCTTGTCACTCTCCTTCCGCTTTTCCCAGTTGATCTTATTTTGCGAAACCGATTCATCCTGCGATTGTGCTGCGATCTTCCGCTGACTCGCCTCCAGTTCGCTCAACGTCCGCAACCTGCGCTGCTCCAGGAAATCATAGATATCGCCCAGGTACTCCTTGATCGTGCCATGCCTGAATTCAAAAACGCGGTTTGTGAGCCCCTGCAGGAAATCACGGTCGTGCGAAACAATGATGAGGGTGCCATTATACTGCAGCAGGGCGCTCTTAAGCACATCCTTCGAATGCATATCAAGGTGGTTGGTAGGTTCATCGAGTATGAGGAGGTTGGCCGGGGTCAGCAGCAGCTTGTCGAGGGACAGCCGCGATTTTTCTCCTCCCGAAAGTACCTTGACCTTCTTTTCAATGTCATCGCCGCTGAATAAAAAACCTCCCAAAATGCCCTTGATCCTTGGGCGGATATCCCCGATGGCAATCTCGTCAATTGTCTGAAAAACCGTCTTCTCAGGATCCAGGTAATCACTCTGGTTCTGGGCATAATATCCAATCACCACGTTGTGGCCGAATTTTAATTCTCCGGTAAAATCAACCTTTCCGGTAATAACCTTGGATAAGGTGGTCTTTCCCTCGCCGTTTTTACCAACAAATGCGATACGGTCACTCTTGATCACTGAAAAGGTAAGATCACTGAGCACGCGTTTCTGCGGATAATCCTTATTCAATCCCTTTCCCTCGAGGATGATCTTTCCCGAATGGGGTGCCGGCGGAAACCGGAAACGGATGCCCGATTCATCCACCATATCCACCTCGACCAGGTCGATCTTTTCAAGCATTTTTATTCGCGACTGAACCTGTTTTGCCTTGGTTGCCTTGGAACGGAACCGCTCTACAAACCGCTCGATCTGGCGGATCTGGCGCTGCTGGTTGTTGTGCGTTGCCAGCTGGCTTTCCATCCGCTCTTCGCGCATCAGCACATATTCTGAATAGTTGGCCTTATAATCGTACAGTTTTCCCTGGGATATTTCTATCGACCGCTTTGTCACGTTATCAAGGAATGCCCGGTCATGTGAAACCAACACAACCGCTCCCTTGAAGGTGACCAGGAACTCCTCGAGCCACTGGATGGAATCGATGTCGAGGTGGTTTGTCGGTTCATCCAGCAGGATCACATCGTGCTGCTGGAGCAGGATCTTCGCAATCTCCACCCGCATCTGCCATCCGCTGCTGAAAGTTGAAAGCTTCCTGTCAAACTCCTCCCGTTCAAACCCAAGGCCGCTGAGCACCTTTTCGATATTTACATGAACAGCCTGCCCGCCTATCAGATGGTATCGCTCGAGCGCCTCGGAATGTTTCCTGATAAGTTTATGATAACTATCCGATTCGTAATCGGTGCGATCGCTTATCTCCTTCTCGTAACCGGCTATCTTACCCTCGAGATGCACCACCTCGGTAAATGCATTCATGGCCTCTTCCATCACGCTGCCCGCGCCATGCGTATCCATCTCCTGGGGCAGGTATCCCACTGAGTGGCCGTCGGGAAGGATCACTTCACCTTCATCGGCACGCTGGATACCCTTGATGATCTTAAGCAGGGTCGATTTCCCGGCGCCGTTTTTACCGACCAGTCCGATGCGGTCCTTATCATTGATAATGAATGAAATGTGATCGAAAAGCGATTCCCCGCCAAACTGGATCGAAAGGTTGTTGATTGAGATCATACTGCGTGCAAAGATATAAAGAAACGGGACACGGGACGCGGGACACGGGACAAGTGACCAATGACCAATGACCAATGACAAGTGTCAGGTGAATTTCCGTCCCGTGTCCCGATTTTCCTTCCCGTCTATAAATGAAAAAGGCCGGTGAAAATCACCAGCCTTTTTCAAAAACTTCCGGTTAAGGATTAGTGGGTCACCGTGATCTTCACCGTGCGGACACCTTCGGAGGTAGAAACCTTCACAAAGTATACGCCGGGTTTGAATGTCGTGACATTGATCTTGGCAGTCGTTGCAGCAACATCGCTGTTGGTGTAAATCGTCTGACCTACAAAGTTCATGACATCGATACGGGTGATGCTGTAATCGCTCTTCACGTTCACAACTTCAGTTGCAGGGTTCGGGTAGATCTTGATCTGGCCATTGGTCAGTTCATTAAGTCCAACTGCGAAGAATGGAACTGTAATTGTGTCGGATGAAGGCTCGCACAAGATCTGATTGTCATCTGAATTCTTGTACAGTACAGTTACATAATACTTGAAGATACTTCCATCAGGTGTTGATGGAGGATAGGTATCAACATAGGTTGTAGCGGTGATAGGACCAGCAAGTTTTGCAAAGTTCTGACCAAGTTCGTTGGTACGGTAAACGTTGTATCCGGTCACAACACTGCTGTCAGAAACTTCAGAATCTGTCATCTGGTTTGTGGTAAGGAATCCGGCGTTTGTTGTAATACCGGCAGGAGCCTTGGATGTAGCAATTGTCTGGAGTTCCTTCACGGTAACCTTACGTGGCTGTGCCAACACTGGCTGATCGCCGGCCGGGATCTCGATCCAGAGATTCTGGAGGAAGTCACCGATTCCGGAAGCAGCAAATGCTGAGAAGTCAGGTAATGCACCAAACATGGAAACACCGTCAGGTCCAACGTTATCGGCTGAGAAGCAAGGATATGCATCCGTCGGTGAGTTACTCAGCGGCTCGAGCATGATCCCGATCATCTTTCCGCCAACGCCAGGAATGTTGCCCAAAGGAATGTTATTTTCCCAGGTATCGTTGCCTGTAGTTGTGAATGGTCCGAGATTGGCGATTTCGGTATAGGTAGCCCAATCCACAACGTGGATGTTGTACTGCCATGTTCCGTTGGTTCCCCATGATGCATGGTGGAAGTCGATCTTGTTCAGAGCAGCATCAGGATAGGTAGCCAGGTCATAAACTACACCGTAAGCATAGTCGTAACTCTGGAAATATCCGTTATCAGGTGTGCCTGACCACTGGAAGAGCTTCTTCAGCTGGGTCGGGACAACGGTAACGCACTCAGGAGCGATCCAGGTGAGGGTCGTTGTGAAATGTGACTGTGTAGCAGCAAGTGATTTTGCAGGATTGCAAATGCCATATGCATGTACATTGTCAACATACCAGTGAAGCATATCGGCTGAGTTAACACCCGTAGCATTGAAGCGGATCTTGAAGGCTTTGCCCTTTACTACTGAAATGTCGATATGTTTCGGTAACCAATCTGTTGAACCGTTGTTTACGATTTCCAGTTTCTGGTGCCATGTGCCATTGTAGAAGAGGTCGACGGTGAGCTTTTCCTTGCCGGTCATGTTGCGGTCGACAAGTTTCAGATCAACATCCAGCCAGATCTTGGCGCAGGTCCAAGGCGTAGCGTCGATAACCGGGCTAACCAGTGCAGTACTGTAGTTGGTCAATGCAGGCGACCAGATAAAGTCGGCGCTCGGTGCAGGATTTCCAACCCCGGTATTGATTGACCAGTGTCCCTGTGTTGGTTCAAATGACCAGTTGTTGAAGGAGAATGTGCCAAGATCCCATGGCTCATAGAACGGCAGCGGACGACCGCAAACTACGTTCAGAGTCTGTTCGCCGGCAGTGTTGCCCAATGACAATCCGGTTGTTCCCGGGGGTAATCCGTAAGGAGCAACGCTCAGGTCGTACTTGGCCTTTACTTCATATTTGTAAGTTGCAGGCGCAAGGTTGTAGTCGTAGTACGACAGGGAATCAGGATGCGGGTTGTAGTGGATGAAGGTGCCATCGCGATAGATGTTGTAACCGATCAGGCCCGGAGGTGTTCCACCGCTGGGGCCGGGGCCACCGGCACGCAGTTCAGTAGCAAAACACCAGTTCAGGTTTTGTACACCACCTAAGAGGCCGAATTTACCTGCATGGTCAACAGTTTCCAATCC
>CAZPWZ010000201.1:0-5078 GCA_964590675.1 uncultured Draconibacterium sp. | reverse complement strand
GTTCGATTCCGGGTATACCCTTCCGCAGGGGCGCGAGGTGATGAACTATTATTATCCCCTTCAGTTCGGCATCGACGGCATCATCCGGAATTGTGAAGATGGCATGGCCGATGTGGCCGGTTATCCCGACATGGACCGGCTCTATTTTTACAAGGCTGTCATACTGATGCTCGAAGGGATCAGGCAGTGGATACTGAATTACGCGGAGGAGGCGCAATTCCTGGCATCCATTGAAAAAGAGGCAAAACAAAAGGCGGAATATCTCGAGATGGCCGAACGCCTCACATGGATCTCATCCAAACCGCCGCGATCCTTTCATGATGCATTGCAGATACTTTGGCTTTTTCATGTTGCCGTGCTGAACGAAGATGCCATTTCGGGATTATCCCCCGGACGCGTCGGACAAGTGCTGTATCCTTACTGGCAGCGCGACATGAAGAACGGCATACTCGACCGGGCCAAAAGCCTCGAACTGCTCGAATGCATGCGCATCAAGTTCACCGAGATCGACTGTTTCGCCTCCATGGGGGTTGTAGGCGGCGTGTTGTCGGGTAACACCTTTAACAACCTCTGTCTCGGCGGATTGACCAAAGAGGGCAACTCCGCGGCCAACGAACTTGAAATGCTGATCATCGAAGCCGGGATCACCTGTGATACACCCCAGCCAACGCTCTCAGTTTTATACGACGAAAAACTCCCGGATGAGTTCCTGCTGAAAGGAGTTGAATGCACCAAGATCGGCACCGGCTATCCCGCATGGATAAACAACCAGGTAGCGATGGAATTCCTGGCCGGAAATTACGCCCATGAAGGCATGACCCTTGAGGAAGCCCGCGCCTGGGCCATCGGTGGCTGTCTCGAAACTTCACCCGGCAGCTGGATGCCGCTGGAACTCGACAACGAAATCCATTGGATCCCGGGTGGTTCTGCTCCTGCCACCAGCGTGGGCGTTCACTTCCTGAACCTTCCGAAGTTACTGGAGGTCGTGCTGTTCGATGGTATGGACATGCGCACCGGCCAGCGGATCTTCCCTTCACACGGGTACAAATTAAACACCTATGATGAGATCTGGCAGGCCTTTAAAGACTATTTCAGCCGGGCATGCCATGTGCTCACCCTCACCAACAACATTCAGCATGATGCCTGGAGGAAGATATCCCCGTCGCTGGTAAATTCAATGCTGAAGCCCGATTGCCTGGCAAAAGGCAAGGACATCGGGCAGATGGGCTGCCGCTACAATACAACATTTAACATCGAATCGTGCGGTACGGCCAACCTGGTGAACTCACTGGGATCACTCAAGATGAATATCTTTACCGAAAAGAAATACACCCTGGATGAATACCGCAATGCCATCCTTGCCAATTTCGGTTATAAAACCGCCCAGGAAACAGGTTCCTACTCCCTGATCGACCAGGTGCCTACCGGGGATTATCATAACTGGAAAAAGATCCACCGGGAAAGCCTTGATGCACCAAAGTTTGGAAACGACAATCCCTTTGTGGATGGCATCATGAAGGAATGGGAGGAGTGGTTCTGCGACATGGCGCATAACTACAGGTCGCTTTACGATCAGCCCATGTATGCCTGCCAGATATCCGTTTCCACGCATGGCCCGATGGGCGCTGTTACCCTTGCCAGCCCCGACGGACGATTGAGCGGCACCACCTTTTCCGACGGTTCGGTATCTGCTTACCCGGGTACTGATAAAAATGGTCCCTATGCGCTGTTTAATTCAGCCACCTGCTGGAATCATGCCCAATCGCAGAATTCGCAGCTCAATATGAAAATACATCCATCAGTGGTCAGAGGCCGCGAAGGATCAAGGAAATTCCTGGAACTTATCCGCGCCTATCTCCGGAAAGGCGGATTTCACGTTCAATTCAACATCGTCGATTCCAGGATGCTGAAACAGGCTCAGGCCGATCCGGATAAATATCGCAGCCTGCTGGTGCGCGTTGCCGGGTTTACCCAATACTGGGTTGAACTGGGCAAGCAGATACAGGATGAGGTAATTTCAAGGACGGAATACGAGGAGTTGTAAGGGAAAAGGCGGACGGGTGGACGGGTGGACAGTGGGCGGATGGACAAGTGGACAGGTGGACAGGTGGACAGGTGGACAGGTGGACAGGTGGACGGGTGGACGATAAGACAGGTAACAGGTTAATAAACAGAGAAAAATATAATAATATGGAAGAATTCTCTTGTAAGGATTGTAAATTCTATCTTCCCGTGGATGTTTTCAGGGGGATGTGCAAAATGAGCAAGGAAAAAATTGGCCCCGAAGATCCCATGTGTGAACAGGCACAAAAGATTGCAAAATGCAAATTCTGTGTAAATTATGCCAATGAAAAGGATTACCTGGGAAAATGCATGGGAACCGCACTGGCCTACCCCGACATGATTGCAACCAAATGTGCCGACTTTCAATGGTTCACCCGGAATTAATAATGGGTACCATTTTCGACATCCAGGGTTTTTCGGTACATGATGGTCCTGGTTGCCGCACACTGATATTTTTTAAAGGATGCTCCATGGAATGTGCCTGGTGCTCCAACCCGGAGGGGATATTTCCTTATCCGGAACCACTTTACCGCGATTCCAAATGCATTTCAGATGGACTTTGTGTTGCAGCCTGCCCCCATGAAGCCATTACCGTTTCGGAACATAACGAGGGCAACCGGCTGATATTCAACCGCAAAATCTGTGCAGGATGCAATACCCGGGACTGTATGAAGGCATGTTGCTCCGGGGCGCTGAACATAGGCGGATATGAGATCTCAGCGGAGGATCTGTATGCCAGGATCAGTCGCGACCGGTCATACTGGGGCGCCAGTGGCGGCATCACCCTCACCGGCGGCGAACCCTTTGTTCAGCCGGAATTTGCCTTCGAACTGCTGAAACGATGTTATGATGGATACATCCATACAGCCGTTGAAACCTGCGGCAACGTTCCGTGGAAAAACTATGAAAAAGCGCTGACATACATCGACTGGATCTTTTTTGACCTTAAAACACTTCATGAATCGGCCATCGACCACATAACCAGTTCCACCGTTTCTCCCATCCCCCGGGTCCTTGATAACGCCCGCCGCCTTGCCGCTGAATTCAGCGGCCGGATGATATTCCGGCTGCCATTGATCCCCGGGTTTAATGATGACCCGGAAAATATCAGTGAAACAGCCCGTTTTATCCTGTCGACCGGCCGCAAGGAGATCAACATCCTGCCCCTTCATCACATGGGCAGGGAGAAATACAATCTTGTGGGAAAAAATTATTACACCTCCGGTTTCCAGATCCCGGGGAAAGATGAACTCGAAAAAATCGCCTCCGTATTCGAATCCCGGGGAGTCACCTGTTATATAGGAGGTGAGACCCCATTTTGACATTTCTGAATTTATGCGTCTGCCATTGCGGCAAGTTCAATCAGCCAGGCTATACCGACTGTTCTAGTTTGCTTTAATCTGCAAACTCAAACAGCCGGACTAAAACCCGGGAATTTGGATTTATTTTTTCAAAACTTAACAGCCGGATCAAGACCCGGTTCAGGTACCGGAAATTTTTGTAATTTTATCCTCCTGTTAACGATTTATTATGGGAAAAGGATTTTTGCTTTCCGTTTTCCTCCTGTTCATCCTGCCACTCGCTGCCCTGCCGGAAGGAACCCGGCAAATAACCCCGTTCTACAGCGCTGAAGGAAAACTGTGTATTGATAAATCCAGGAATGATTTCGGCTTTTTCGATGCACCACCTGAATTCAGGATCAACATCAGCATTGCAGCTCCTGCTGAACAAATCTGCCTTGGATTTGGCCGGATAACCAATCCTGAATTTCCCGTTGATGTTGATTTCCGGATAAAGAATCCTGCCGGGAATATTGTGTTTGGACCCCTGAAGGTTCCGCGGACCGGGCCGGGTTTTATCTCCTCCTACGACAAGGCCGTTGCAGGGCCATTCACCTCATTGGGCGGCTATGATCCCTACCAGTTAACTGCGCTTGTTCCGGGCGATTACTCCCTTGAATTTTTCTATGCCCCCGATCAGCTTGGTTATTATACTGAAAGCGGCCGGATCGAATTTGAATTCTTCGACATAACGGTGGTGAGCGGAGCAGGCCTGCCAATTCCTGGACGGGTGTGGTCGAAGGCATGGCAATTCAACTGCGGACCTGTCATGGCACCACCCACCACCAGCACCTTCTGGGCCAAGATGTTTATCCTTTCCGACGACAGCATTGTTACCTGTGTAAACTGCAATGGATTCGTGGGCGGCACATTTTCGATCTCAAGCAATCAAACAGGTTGTTCTACCACCGGGGATGTTACCATCGACAGGCAGTCGCGAACTGGATTTCACACCTATCCGCAATACAAGGTTTTTTTAAACGACCCTGACAGCCTCATCTATCCGACCGGGAAAATGCAATCAGGATTCCTGTTACCCATAACTGCTGAAAACGATTGTGCAACAGGTTCGTCGGTTATCGGGTTAAGGGTAACCCAAAACGGACTGGTTGAAGTATTCATCGAGGTCGATCCCAATCCCGGAGCCGACCCCCGTGATGTAAAGATCACGGCCAATGTGCTGGCCAACCCGGGTGGTAACGGGTACAACAGGATAACCTGGAACGGGAATGACGGGGAGGGAAACCCGCTGCCAAACGGGACCACGGTATCTGCCACCATCAGGTTTATCCATGGCATCACCCACCTGCCCATGTACGATATTGAATACAACAACAGGGGATACAAGGTGGAGGTGATCCGCCCGCCAGGTCCGAAACCTGATATTTACTGGGACGATAGCCTGCTGCCCTATGGCATGTCGGTAAACCTGATCGGCTGCAGCGACATTGCCGGATGTCATTTATGGAGTATCGAGGTCGGGGATACATCGACGCTCAACTCATGGTGGTATGTTGCCAGTTCCACCGCTCCTGTGGTTACCCTGGTTGTTAAGCGGAATCCGGGCCCCCTGGGGGAGATAAGCGGCGATCCGACTTTCTGCAATGGGGTGGTCAGCAAAACATATACGGTTAATCCCGGGGCGAATGCCACGGCCTATAACTGGAATTATTC
>CAZPWZ010000200.1:0-5086 GCA_964590675.1 uncultured Draconibacterium sp. | reverse complement strand
CCCGGCATGGTAAGGCAGGGCCTTTATACCGTTTACAACGAAACTTTCAGAAAGCTCTTCAACCTTTTTACGGCTCAAACAATATACAATGCCCGACTTACCGGCATGTCCCTTGATGAACTTGATAATATCCTTGGTAACATTCTTCGTTTTTGCCCTGACTTCATAATAGAGGTTGGGCCTGTTGAATGAGGAGAGGAATACATTCGCCTCCATCATGTTAAGGTTTTTCTGGATGTCCTGCTGAACCTTGGGTGTTGCTGTGGCCGTGAGCGCAATGACAGGTACTTTTTGACCGATGGCATCGATGATTGGCCTCAGCCGGCGGTATTCGGGCCTGAAATCGTGACCCCATTCCGAAATGCAATGGGCCTCGTCAATGGCGTAAAAGGATATCTGGATATTCTGGAGGAACTCAATGTTTTCCTCCTTTGTGATGGTCTCCGGCGCTACATAGAGCAACTTGGTTTTACCGTCAACGATGTCTTTTTTTACCTGCATGATCTCCTGCTTGCTCAGCGAAGAATTCATGAAATGGGCAATATTATTCTCTGTACCGAAGCTGCGGATGGAATCCACCTGATTTTTCATCAGTGCAATGAGGGGGGAAACAATGATGGCCGTTCCCGGCTTCATCATGGCGGGCAGCTGATAGCACAGCGACTTGCCGCCACCGGTAGGCATGATGACAAAGGTATCCTGGTTTGCCAAAACACTTCTGATGATGGCCTCCTGATTTCCCTTAAAGCTGTCATATCCAAATACTTTCTTCAATACCTCATGTAGCTTATGTTCGTCCTTGATGGCCGTCATGTTTTGACTTTGATTTATTTTAGTACTTTTGTTCAGGATAAGTTGATTTTTAAACTATTAATATGCTTATATACAAATGTAAGTATAAACGAACGGAATAAACAAGTTTTTTAAAAAAAAATTGTGTATTGAAAAATTTAGAGGCGTTAAAAGCGATCGCAATCAATACGATAAGGGATGAGGCTACCGCCATAACAAATTTAATAAAATCCATTGATAATGATTTTTTAAATTGCATTGACCTTATCCTGAAATCAAAAGGGCGTGTTATTGTGACCGGGATTGGCAAAAGTGCCATCGTCGGGCAAAAAATTGTTGCAACCCTTAATTCTACCGGAACACCGGCGAATTTTCTTCATGCGGCCGACGCCATTCACGGCGACCTGGGGACCATTCAGCCGGAAGATATTGTAGTTTGCCTCTCCAAGAGCGGTGAAACACCAGAGATCAAGATACTGCTACCGCTGTTAAAAGAATATGGAAGTTCGCTGATCGCCATCGTGGGCAATACGGAATCGTATCTTGCCAGGCAGGCCGACTTTGTCATTGATACCACTGTTTCAAAAGAGGCTTGCCCGAACAACCTGGCCCCGACATCAAGCACTACGGCACAAATGGTCATGGGCGATGCGCTGGCAGTATGCCTGCTCGAAGCCCGCGGATTTACTCCCGGTGATTTTGCAAGGCTTCATCCCGGCGGAGCCCTTGGAAAACAGCTTTACCTGAAGGTGAGCGACCTCTATCCCGGGAACAGGGTTCCGCAAGTGCAATCTGACGACATCATTCAGAGGGTTATCATCGAAATATCATCAAACCGGCTTGGCGCCACGGCGGTACTCAAGGGAAAATCGCTGGTGGGGATCATCACCGACGGCGACCTGAGGCGGATGCTTGAGAAAAACAATGACTTCAGCGCTTTAACGGCTGCCGATATCATGTCGAAAAATCCACGGAACATTTCATCCGAAACCCTCGTCGTCAATGCGTTGAACCTGATGCGCCAGAACAACATCACACAACTGCTTGTGGTTGACAAGAATAAATACAAAGGGGTTATCCACCTTCACGATATCCTCCGGGAAGGAATTCTATAGCAGCCTTTAGTAACGAACGGCCTTTTGCACCGAGATGGTCCGTTCGCCGTCCATGAACCGGAATAGATAAGTACCGCAAGGAAGATCATTTAAAACGACGGTTGGCAAAATCGATCCTGGCTTGGGATTCATCACGACCGACCGAACCATTTTCCCTCCCTGGTTGTATATGTCAATGCGTGTCGCGGGGGAATGATTGCCGGGTACATTGATATTAACCTGGCTGTGGAATGGATTTGGAAAGATGATGAAATCCTGTCGCATTTCGTTTTCCTCAATATCATTGGCGCCACTGACAGTAAAATGACCATTCATGCCCTTTGCCGTATCCGGAGTGCTTTGGTAAAAATAGGTGCCGTTCACTGTGGGAATATATATGAACATGGCAGTGTCCTCATTGATTGGTTCATTCCAGGTATCTGCACCGGCGGGAACTTCAATTGAAGTAGTGGAATGGGAGCCGTTCTCCCAGACCCATTGAATGGTATCCTTCGCCCTTACGTGTGTAAGGTTATAGGGTGTAAATGAATAATTCTTCACATTGATAGTCCACTTTTTTGCCTGGGTGGCAGGCACCAACAGGACAAGCATGAGGATAAAAAAGGCTTTCAGCATAAGCCCGGGGAAATTTTTAGCACACATATGCGTTATTTTTATCAATTTTTGATTCTTCAAAGGTAAGGGTTTCCTGAAAAAAAAATAAACCATTCGTTAAAAAGTATGCACCTTTGCGATAAATGAGAACTGGATGAGGGTTGGTTTTTTACTATGTTTATTCTGGCTGATTTATCCGCATACCGCATCTTCACAGGTCACCAAGGTAATGGGATCGGTTACCGATCTGCAATCAGGAGAGCCGATTCCCTTTGTCAACATCATCATTCCAGGAACAACTGCAGGAACCCTGACAGATTTCAACGGTAATTATTCCATGGAATTCGCGCAAAAGGGAGATTCAATCAAGGCATTTCTAATCGGTTATAATGGTATTACCAAAAAAATCAACCCGAACCAGTTCCAGACCATCCATTTTGAACTCACCCAGCAAAATCTTAACCTGCCTGAAGTAACAATTATATACCAGGGTAATCCCGCTGAAGTAATCATTAAAAAGGTGATCCAGAATAAAGACAAAAACACATTGCAGTCCTTCGACACATATCAGTATGAAGCTTATACAAAAATAGAACTGGATGCAAACAACATCACTGATCAGTTTAAAAACCGGAAATTTCTCAGGAAGCTGGATTTTGTCTGGAGTTATGTTGACACTTCGACCCTGAATGGGAAAGCCTACCTTCCCGTGTTCATCACCGAGACAATGTCGGATGTATATTTCCGCAAATCACCGCGTTCCCGCAAAGAGATAATCAAGGCCTCCTCCATCTCCGGATTGGAAAATGCCAGTGTTTCCCAATTCCTGGGAAATTTATCCGAGCAGGTTGATGTCTATAAAAATTTCATCCCGCTGTTCGAGAAGAACTTTGTGAGTCCCATATCCGATTTTGCCATTGATTACTACAAGTTTTACCTCGTCGACAGTGCTTTCCTTGGGAATAATTGGTGCTATCACCTGATGTTTAAACCGCGGCGCCACCAGGAGCTCACTTTTACCGGTAATCTCTGGATCAACGATACCTCCTTCGCGGTAAAGCAATTAAGCATGCGAATTGCCGAGGATGCCAATATGAATTTTGTCAATGATCTTGAAGTTGAGCAGGAGTATGAATGGACCAACGATGATTTCTGGATGCTCACGCGCGACAAATTGAATGTTGATTTCAATATCCTGGTCGATTCAAAGAAAACCATTGGTTTTTTCGGTCACAGGACCACGATTTATCGAAATTTTCAATTCGACATTCCGGAAAACAAAAAATTCTTCCGTTTGCCAACCAGTGTTTTTATTGAACCGGATGCGACAAAAAAAACCAAAGAATACTGGGTCGAAACAAGACCTGAGAAACTTAGCAAGAAAGAGGAGGACATCTATACAATGGTCACCTCGGTGCAGGCGTTGCCAATTTACAAAACCTACGAAAATCTTTTATACGGACTCTTTACCGGATACTTTAAGTGGGGCAAAGTTGAATTTGGTCCATATTACAGCATCTACAGCTATAATGGAGTTGAAGGCTCCCGGTTCAAAATGGGAATGCGGACTGCGAACAAGTTCAGTAAAAAAATTCAACTCGGGGGTTACATGGCATATGGCACCTATGACCAGACTTTTAAATATGGCGGGGATCTCATTTATATGTTCACCAAAAATCCGCGTCGCGACCTCACCGCAGCATATAAATACGATGTGGAACAGTTGGGTGCCAGTCCTTATGCTTTTACAAGCGATAACATTCTCTCCTCCCTGTTTCACCGCGGACCCAACAATAAGCTCACCATGGTGCGCGACTACCGCATTGCTTATGAACATGAGTGGTTTACCGGCCTCATTAACAGGATCCACCTCATCCACCGCGAAGTTTTCCCGCTTGGCGAGACTGAATTCATCGTCTTCCCCGATCAAAAAACCGATCCGCAGTTCATGAATTCAATTTTCACATCAGAGATCCAGTTTGACACACGGCTTGCCTTCCACGAAAAATTTGTTGCAGCAGAGTTTGCAAGGGTTACCTTAAGCTCAACCTATCCTATCACCCAATTAAGTTTTACCGTTGGAATCCCTGGTGTATTCAAAAGTGACTATGGATACCAAAAACTTGTGCTGAATGTATCAGAGTGGTTTCATTTCAAGACGATCGGCTGGTCAAAATATATTATTGAAGCCGGCAAAATCTGGGGAACGTTACCCTATCCATTGCTCAGGATGCATGATGGCAACCAGTCTTTTTTTTATGAAGACAATGCAGCCAACCTGATGAACTATTATGAATTCGTAAGTGATACATGGATCAGCGCTTCCTATACCCACCATTTCGACGGGCTTCTGTTTAATAAAATTCCCTTGTTCCGGAAACTAAAATGGAGGGAGGTAGCGTTCATCCGTGGAGTATATGGGACCCTGAGCGATAAAAATGAATCGTATTCTGCGTTTCCCGGCAACCTGAGGTCATTTTCATCACAACCCTACTGGGAGACCGGTGCAGGCATTTAAAACAACTTTAAAATTGTACGGGTTCATGCGGTTTTGCGTTTGAGTCCGCCTAAATATGCAGCCAAAC
>CAZPWZ010000199.1:0-5108 GCA_964590675.1 uncultured Draconibacterium sp. | reverse complement strand
GTCAAGAGAATGAAAAAAGAAAAATCTCAATCTTTAAAAACAATAAAATACTCAGGATCCTTGCTGAATTTCATCATGTCTTTTGTCATGAAAATTCCCTGGCCGACGCCGGATTTGTTTCCAAAGAAGAAGAACCTGTTAGCGATGGGATCGGCGATGATCAAGCTGTCACCAAGATTGATGGGAGCCTGGGTAACATAGGGGAAAGGAAATTTATTATTTGCACTTTCCACCATCAGGGTTGTATCGGCAGGAATTGTTTTTACGCGAGCATAAATTTTAACACTGTCGCGGGATTGGGTAAAATTGAAACTTTCCCAAAGTTTCATTGGGATGTACGAAGAATTAACGGCAAGGATGCCACTCATAAAATCATTTTCATAGGTAATATCTGTCAGATCCTGACGGCGAACAGCGGGAACTCCGCCAGTTTTGCTGTACACTGCAATCCGGGAATCAATGTTTGACCATTCAGAGGTTCCGCCATCTCCGGCGACAAGAAATGCATCAGGCAGCCAGAGTGGGTAACCATCATAGGCGCTGTTGGTGTAAAGCGGGAAAAAGTATCCCATGCCAACAACTCCGATGTTCTCTCCCCCACCCATGACATAGGTTTTCTGGGCAGAAAATGACAGCGCGTTAAACTGGCTTGTCATCATTTCCTTGTTGATGGTTTTAAACGTAAAATCTTCGGCATTGATGGTTGCCACACTGACACCACCATCGGTTGCCATAACCAGTTCGTTCGGATTATTCGGACGGAAAGCATAGGCATGGTGATATGCCGGGGCGCTGTTTGGAAACCAGGGCGAATAAAAGCCATAACTCACCAATTCCCAGTTAAAATATCCTGTTGGCTGGCCACGTCTGCCATACCACATGTTATTACCGCCAAGGAAGAGCTTATCGGGATCATTCGGGAATACAGCCAGTGTATTGCAATAACACCCGTTGCCACCAAATGGTTCGAAGGTGGGGTTGTTCGGGAAAATAACCGACCATGTGGTTCCTTTGTCGATAGAGGTATAAACATTGAGCAATTTACCATCGGTTGCAGCAAGGCTGGCATACATCACATTGGGGTTTGAAGGCGCTATGGCAAAAACCATCCAGCCAATTCCGCTTTTCGGCAGGCCATCGGTCTTTCCTGTTGTAAGGGTAACCCATGAATTAAGGTCACCTCCAACGGCCATGTATGCTGAATCGCCGGTTGCGGTAATAACTGTTCCATCTGATCCTACAACCACATCCATGGAATATCCGGATTTTACCTTGATCCAGTCATTCCCGTTTTCACTGTAATACAAACCGCCGAAAGTTGCTGCATAAAGGCGGCCAGACTGAGGGTCAACAGCCAGTTTGGAAACAGCGTGGAAATCAGGGTTTGTGGCAGTTGAAGGAATCAGGTTGAAAATCCCGCCTTGTTCGGAACGGTAGATCCCCGTACCAGGTGTTCTGACATTTTTACATGCAGTCACGCCTGTTGCGGCATAAACAGTCCCGTTGGCAGTCTGTACCAATGATGAAACACGTGGAATGATATTATCCTGGGCGGGTAACGGGAACCATGTAAGGCCAAGGTTTGTCGACTTCCATACTCCACCGGCTTCCGCCCCCGAGATAAGCGTACCGCCCGTAGGGTCGGCATTGTCAAAAATAACAGTCCAAACGAGACCAGTATAATTGTCGGGACCGACGCTGAGCCAATTCAGGTTCATTGGGCCTGAAGTGCTTTTTAAACGCAGGTAATCAGCTTGTTGACGTGCGTTCATCACATCCAGGGGATTGACCGTGCCGGTGAGCTGGTTGGCACGGATGCCCTCCATCCGCGACACTTCATTTTTTTTGGTGTCGGGGGTTCCGGGTTTACCGGCCATCAACAGCGTTGAAGAGTAAAGCAGGGAAAATCCCAGGAATGCAGTGATCAGGCCAATGGGTAAAAATCTATTTTTCATATTACTCGGTTTAATTATGACTTATATGTTTTTGATTTATTATTTCCTAAACCCGCGATAATCAATAGATATGTGATAGTAAAACCACATTGTTTTCAAACGAACAAATATAAAGTAAAAAAAGTATCCTACAAAATTATTTTGCTTACAGGAGATATTTGTCTGTAAGGCAGCTGGAATGAACGGTAAAGCAGGGAATGAATTAAATTTTCTCGAGCGATGTGGCGGGCAGCCAACCTACGCTTCCGTTGGCGATTCGAATTTCGTACCATCCGCTGATATTATCCAGAAGCCTGACCTTGGTGCCTTCATGAACAACAAAAAGGTCAGTGCTTTTTTCATCGGGGGAGCTCTTCACCGTGATGGTAGGGGCAAATACAATGGCTTCGGAGGTGGTTTTTGTAAAGCTATACCCGCTCCAGGCAAAAATCAATGAAACTGCGGAGAATAAAATCAGTACCAACCCAAACCAAAATCCGATCTTACGGAGCACTAACACGCGGGATGCCAGGTAAAGGACGCCGCATAACAGTCCCGCAACGAACATAACAATGCACATCGCAGCCCAGGTATCGACAGAAAACAATCTGACCAGCCCGTTGAACCATCGCTTGTAGAACATCTCGGGAAGTGGCTCAATCTTGTCAGATATCTTGGTGTTGGCCACATTCAGGTTAAAATCGATGTCTTCGTTTCCCGGATCAATGCGTTTAGCCCTTTCGTACCATAAGATGGCATTGGCGTAATCGTTCAGCTTGAAGTATGCATTACCCAGGTTATAGAAGAGTTCAGGTGATTCATAACCGGCAGCCACGACCTTTTTATATAAATCAACTGCATTTGAATAGGCTCCATCCGAATAGGCCTTGTTGGCTTTGAAAACATTATCGCGCTGACCCAAGGCATAGCCTGTAAGGTTTGCAAGCAGCATGATGAGTAAAACGGCGTAAGGTTTCAAACTGCTCATCTTAATTCCCTTTCTATTTTACTGATGATCTCAAGTGCTTCATTATAAATCCGTTCCATATTCACCGATTTCTCACCGGGAGCAAAACGGGCAAATTCAGTATTGTTCAGCGTCTCGATAAACTGACTTATGATAGATTCGTTTACGTTTTTTTGAATGAGTGCTTCATGTACCGAGTCGATGCTCAGTTCAGACAACGGTATTCCGAATTTATCGCTCAGGTAACCCCATAATGCCTGAGAAATAGCAATATAAAAATCGTCCTGTTTCCCGGATTTAAGAAATTGCTCCGCTTTTTGCAAGCGTTTTCTGGCAATTTTCGTTGCCTTGAGATTTTTCATCAGCACGGTGTCACTCCGGCGGGCGGCAAGTTTTCGCCACAAAACCAGAAATACCAGGAACAACATCAGTGGAACAACCAGCAGCAGCCAAAAAAACAATGAGGCAAAAAACCGTGAACCGGCCGGAATCAGATCCATTTCATTATCCCTGATGTGGCGGATATCACTGCCGATATATTTGATATCCTCCTTATTGGCGCCGGCATAGGTCATCACTGCCCCGGATTCTCCAGTGCCTTTTTCCACCTCAAGTGCAAACTCCGGGCTGGTCAGGGTCACATACTTCCGCTTGTCGAGATCATAGTAACTGAAGGAATAGGGCTTGATGGTGAATTTCCCAGGTTTTCGCGGAATAAGCAGGTATTCAAACACCTGGCTCCCTGATATGCCGGCCGCGGTGGTCTGAATATCACTGGTTACCTTGGGATCATAGGATTCAAAATCAGGAGGAAATGTCAGGTTCAGTTTGTCGATGAGCTGAATATTTCCTTTCCCGCTGATCGTGTTTTTGAGGGTGACCGCTTCATTGGTTTTCAAACGGGTTTTATCGACTTCGGAATGCATGGTGAAGCTACCGACTGCACCGCTGAAATCAGCAGGTTTGCCTTGTTCAGGCAAAGGGCGGACCGTTATAATGACCGGGTTCGACTTAAGTGTTTTCGCCACATTGGCAACGCCCGAATTAAAGAAGGAGTCGTTGAAGAAATCGTCAAAGAAGGGATCACCGGTCCTGGTTTTGGTTTGACGGCGAACCTGTGCAACACAGGCAAGTTCCAGCGGATCGATCACAAGCCGGCCGCTTTTCAAAGGGAATAGCGCTATTTTCCTGATGTCGGCCACAACGTACTGTTCTCCGTCGATGATCTGTGTTGTTTGTTGCAGCTTATCATTTTCCTTCATCAGGTTTTGAGACCAGAATCCGGAAAAGGAGGAGAGCTTGCTGATATTGATCTGGGCAATAGGCACTTTGGTGAAAATCTTGTATGTGATCACAATGCCTTCACCCTGCAACGGTGACGAATTGGAGGCGAAAGCCTTGACATAAACATCGTTGCTGCTGCCGGTTACAGCTCCCCCGGAAGATCCTGTTCCGCGGCTCTGACCGGTATTCGCCTGGCCCTGTGCGGCGGCGTTGGGATTTTTAATGACCTTGATGGAGAGGGTATTCGAATTGACTTGTTTCCCGTTTACTGTAACGGCAGCCGCCGGAATATTAAAGGTGCCTTCATGGTTTGCCTGTAACAGGTAGGTGTAAGTGTAGGTGATGGACATGCTCGTACTTCCGTTGATCATCCGGATGCTTGAACTGGTGCTGGTATTGGGGCCACTGAGCATGTCGATACCCTGGATGTTCGGACCACGGAAATTACTACCCTGCGCGTTGAGAGTATAGATCAGGGTAAATGTCTCACCAACTGCAACTACGGCCTTCGACTGCGCAGAAAACTGCACATCCTGGGCAGTAAGATCTGCAGTGCAGATAAGCAGTGCGACCAGACTTAAAAATATTCTATTTGACATATGCTTGATCTATATTGAATCCGGCACCGGGGATGCAGAATATCTACCAATCTTTCTCGATCCCCGTTACCTGAACTTTTGCCTTCTTTTTGTTAACTTTTTGCATTGTCTTCTTTTCGTCATTCTTCAGCGCTTCCAGCATCCTTTCCGCATCATCCTTGCTTATCTTTTTCTGATCCTGGGGTGGCTTCTGCTTATCCTGGTTTTTATCCTGGTCCTTATTTTGATCCTGTTTGTCCTTTTCGTCCTTTTTGTCGTCCTTTTTGTCATCCTTATTCTGCTGTTGCTGTTGCTGTTGTTTTTTCAGCATCATCTTGGCATACT
>CAZPWZ010000198.1:4504-5109 GCA_964590675.1 uncultured Draconibacterium sp. | reverse complement strand
GGGTTACGAGATCATTAAAATCATAGTCTCCCTTAGCAGGCCAAAGGTCTTCAAAGGCAAGTGACCCGTTGCCGCTTGCCGGAAAATAGTTATTAAAGGCACGGTCCGGATCAGCAGGATAATCGTCGTCGGGATCCAGAACGCCATCGCCATCTGTATCCGGAATAAGCGGTGCACTGAGGAAACAATTGCCAGGCTGTGCCCCGGACATATCACGAATGGTTGCCAGGAGATTGTTCGTACCCAGCGCACAAATTGAAGGAGAGACGCCGAATGTGTTTGCAAGGACAGCGGCAGGAGAAAAGGTGATAGAAGTACCTGAGATCTCTCCTGTCCTGTATTTACAGGTATAAGTACTTCCAGACTTTTCATTGTATATTACTATAATATTTGAGGCATCCCTGGCGTAAACAAACTGTTCATCTGTCTGGTAATCGCTGTAACTTACGCTCGGACCAATTGTAATGCTGGTCCCGGCAATGGTGCCGACTCTGGCATATCCTTTATAACCGAGTGCGGTATTGACAAATATGGAAATGAAATGGGAGCCATCCAACATGGCAATTGAAGGATAATATGCATTATTTGATTCAATGACCATATCC
>CAZPWZ010000198.1:0-4494 GCA_964590675.1 uncultured Draconibacterium sp. | reverse complement strand
ATAGATGAAGTGGAATTACTTCTGTAGGCAAATAAAGCGTTTTAGTCATCAATCATCAAAACATTCATATTCCCCGTGGCATTAGGTACTGATATCTGTGGTACGGCGGTTATAGAACTCCCTGAAATGGAGCAAAGGCGGGCATAACCTGCATTTGTCGATTCATTATTGTAGGCATAAATAAACTGCGAACTATTCAACAAAGTAAGGCTGGGAAAATTCATCAGTCCTCCAGAGGTGATTGTGGAATTCACGGTAAAAGAATTGCCGGAAACAGTAACATGAGCAACATATCCGCCTGAGCCGCTCTTATAAGCGACCAGTATGTTATTAACATCTATTTTTATCAACTGGGTTGCTGTTGAATAATAGGCCCAGCCAGATCCCGGAATGAGGAATTCAGGGCCATATGAAATATTATTGCCACTTCGGTTACCAACACGAAGATAACAAGGAGCAAAATCTCCTTTTGCGTAGGTGACCACAAACCGCTCATTATCAAGATCTAATGCATCTGGGCAACGGGTTCCGGAAGAATTGAAGGTAAAAGGTGATCCAAAAGAAACTGTCAAAGCCGCGGCAGTTTTTAACATTGAAGGGCCGCATACACCTTCATGGATATCAAAAACCATGGAATTTAAAGACAGTTGATTCACATTTCGCGGAACTGAAATGGTCACATCAATTGATTTCCCTTTGTTATGAAGCCCCTTGTAATAGAGAATCTTATCATCAACGGAAGTTATTCTAACAACACCACTTATGTTCCCTGGAATTTGGACTGTTACATTTCTCCTTGTTGACCAATCAAAAGATTCGCTTACTTTCAACGAGGTAATTCCCTGCCTTGAATCCTTGTATTTTGATGACTGATCCAATTCTTTCCTGCAGCCAGACAATAAAAGGATGGCCGGAATTACAATTGAAAATATAATTGTTTTTGATGTATTCATAGTAAACCACCGAACATTTTATTTATAATGTACGAAATTACTAAACTGATAAGTACACGTCAATCAAGAATAAGTATCTGTTATCATTAATTTAGTAAGTGTGAAAAATGTTCTATTTCTATTTCAATTTCATCGTTGGTTTTTATAAGGATCGGATTGATCATCTCACAGGACGATTATCGCAGCACCGAAAAAAAAAGGCCAAAACATAACTATGCTTGGCCCTGTGAAACAAAAAATATTTTATCTATCTTCTCCTTTAAAAGTACTGTGTATAAACAGTTTCTCCGGGAATGCAGGATAAATTTACAGGTATTTGGACCTTTTTCAATTACTTCAACTTATAAACAACTCCGATATTGGCATAAGTCGAGTTATATCCGACCTCTCCGTTTATCCCGAAGGAATTGTTGAAAAAGTAAGAGGCACCGAAGAATATCCCGGCATAGGGATATACCGGTGTGTATCCGCTGTTGCCCGGATGATCATCCCAGATATGGGCACTAAATCCAATTCCAAGGGGGATGCCTCCATAAGTATCCAGGCCCTCAACATCCCATCCGTAGTGCCAGGCCCCCCGTGCGCCGAAAATGAAATTGAGCCATGACTCGTTCCAATCCTGGCCATAATGATGACTGAAAAATGAAAATGTAGCCTCACCGCCCAAAGTTATTATTCCCGGGCCCAGATCCCACATCCCTGTTTCAAAGGATGCCTTCAATGCAGGTCCGAATCCTGCCCCATTTCCAAAATAATGCGTACCCGGTCCAATGCCTGCATTAATAATCCAGGTTCCCAGTCTTACCGGATCAAGTGGCCCTTTTGCATGGGAGTTTTGGATTGTAAATAAAAATACTGCAAAAATCAGCAGCAGAAATTTCGAAGTATTTCTGAGGTTTTTCATAATGTTTTAGTTTTTGCTTCAATGACCACAAGGGATATCCATTTTAAGCTTCCATGGTTTACACGAACCCCAGCAGATGGCTGTTGAAGCGGTTTTCATAATAACGACAATATCATCCAAAATGGTATTACGAAGGGAATCATTTCGCCGGACCGGATATCTAAAAGTCAACAAATCAGCATGAAAAATTATCCCGAAGCGATCTTTGCCGTTCGCGGCCTAACAAGCCTTTGACACGCCAAAGCGGAACAAAGGCCTATCAGTCCTCCTGCCAGCCATCCTGCTATGATGTCGGCCGGGTAATGCACCCCAAGATAAATACGGGTGTAGGACATGAAAAATGCATAGAAAAGAATAAGAGGGGACAACCAGCGGTATTTGTACCCTAAAATCATGATCAGGAAGATGGCAACTGCCATGTTGCTGGATGCATGAGCAGAGTAAAATCCATACAGTCCGCCTTTATATCCATTTACAGTATGAATCCCTGTCAATCCGGGTTCATGCGTCGGACGGAGGCGCATTATCCAGTCTTTAAAAATATTAGAAAGCTGGTCGCTGATAAAAATCATTACTACGGCAAACAGTATTATCCACAAAGTTTGCCATTTATATTGCTTCACAGCAAGGTAAGTCAATATCAGGTAAAACGGTAACCAGATAATCGGCCTTGTGCCCCAAAACATGACCAGGTCAAACCAGGAACAATGCAGCCCGTTTAGAAATAAAAACACCTCCTGATCGATGGATTTCAATATTTCCAGCATAACGTTGGATTTACATTATACCCTGGATGTTTGAGCCCGCAAATAAAACGAACTCAATCGATCAGCATAATTGCATGTGAAATGAGTCATGCTTTGCGCCTTTTCGTCATGCCCTGTAATTTGCATCTTGTATCAACCATCATGCATTCCGGTTCAACTCCTCCCAAAGAAGGTTCTTCAGCTTCTCCAGTCCGGTTTTCTTATGTGAAGAGATAAAAACACATGGTATTTCCGGGAGATCTTTTTTTAGCTCCCTGATGATTTCATCATCCGCCAGGTCACATTTGGTAACAGCCAGTACACGATTTTTATCCAGCAATTCCGGATTGTATTGTTGCAATTCATTCAATAAAATCTGGTATTCCTTAAGGATATCCTTTGAATCGGCCGGAACCATGAACAACAGGGTCGAATTTCGTTCGATATGACGTAAAAATCTCAATCCCAGTCCTTTTCCCTCATGGGCTCCCTCGATGATACCGGGAATGTCGGCCATCACAAATGACCTGTTATCATGGTATCCGACAATGCCAAGATTTGGAACCAGTGTCGTAAACGGATAATCGGCAATCTGGGGTTTAGCTGCAGAGATAACTGACAACAGGGTGGATTTCCCGGCATTAGGGAATCCGACAAGTCCGACATCGGCGAGCAATTTCAACTCAAGGATCTTCCAAAACTCCTGTCCTGGCTCCCCGGGTTGCGCAAATTTGGGCGCCTGCCGGGTAGGTGTCTTAAAATGATCATTCCCCATGCCTCCCCTGCCACCAGGAACGAGGATATGCGTTTGACCATCTTCCGTAATTTCACATTCAAATTCTCCGGTTTCAGCATCCCGGGCAACTGTGCCGAGCGGCACATCAACAAATACATCCCTGCCATTCGCACCGTGCATCAACTGCTTGGAACCCGCTCCGCCATGTTCTGCCTTAAGATGCTTGGTAAATTTCAAGTGAAGCAAGGTCCAAAACTGGCTGTTTCCCTTAAGGATAATGTGTCCGCCGCGTCCGCCGTCGCCGCCGTCGGGTCCTCCGTGCGCATTGGTCCGCGTACGCATGAAATGTCTCGAACCCGCCCCGCCGTTACCGGAAGCACAGTGAATTTTTACATAATCAACAAAATTTGAATCAGCCAACTTGATTTACGATTTACGATTTACGATTTTTTTTATGGTTTGATAACAAGGCATAGTTGATCAAAGATATCATCGATGGTGCCCACACCATAAACTTCTGTATATAACCCCTTATCCCTGTAATAGTCGACCAGGGGTTTGGTATGATGATGATACTGAACCAGCCGGTTCTTTACCACCTCCTCATTGTCATCTTTCCGGCCCTGCTCCATTGCCCGGTTCAGCAGGCGCTTTACCAACTCATCTTCATCTACTTCCAGGGCCAGCACCATTGAAACCTTACGGTCATGCTTCATGAGCATTTTATCGAGTTCTTCGGCCTGGTTGAGCGTCCGGGGAAAACCGTCGAGTACAAATCCACTAACATTGCTGTTATTGACAAAAACAGACTCCATGATCTCAATCAGCAACTCATCTGAAACCAGGTGACCGGCTTCCATGACTGATTTGACTTTTAATCCAAGTTGAGTTCCCTGGTTCACTTCAGCACGAAGGATATCGCCGGTTGATATATGTTTCCAGCCAAATTTTTCAGCAATTTTTATGGCCTGGGTACCTTTTCCTGCACCCGGCGGACCAAAGAGGATGAGATTGAACATAACCGTGATTTTTTATTGGTACTGTGTTGAAATAAAAACGCGACAATGTAATAAAGTGACAAAGATATACCTGGTTGTCAAAGGAAAACATTATTTGACGATTCGATAAATCTCCGGGAAATTTCTTCCCTGCCCG
>CAZPWZ010000197.1:0-5125 GCA_964590675.1 uncultured Draconibacterium sp. | reverse complement strand
CATCTCCTCCCCGGCCTGCGTCAGAGCCTCCCGGAACTGGTAGAGTTTCACAATGGTCTCCTTCTCCAGCCGCTCGAGCGCCATGGCTGGCGGAATGACGGCGTCTTCCCATAAAATCCCTGCATCTTGCGCCCTGGAGAGCAATGACTGGATGCGGGCATAAGTATATTGTATGAATGGCCCTGTATTCCCATTGAAATCAATCGACTCTTTGGGATCAAAAAGCATGTTTTTCTTCGGATCAACTTTTAAGATGAAATATTTCAGGGCACCCAGACCGATCGTATTAAACAGGGTTGCGGCCTCCTGTGCTGATAGTTCGTTCGCCTTGCCCAATTCACGCGTGGTCTCTTCGGCCGTCCGGAACATTTCATCCATGAGATCATCGGCGTCGACTACAGTTCCTTCGCGTGATTTCATTTTCCCCTGCGGAAGTTCGACCATCCCATAGGAAAGATGGTTGATATGTGTCGCGTATTCCTTTCCCAGTTTGTGAAGCACCTTCTTCAATACATCGAAGTGGTAGTTTTGTTCATTTCCCACCACGTAAACCATCGTTGAAGGATGGTAATCATCATACCTTAGCTGGGCAGTCCCCAAATCCTGCGTCATATAGACTGAGGTACCGTCGGACCGCAGCAGCAGTTTTTCATCAAGTCCTTCATCCCTCAGATCAGCCCATATGCTGCCATCATCCTTTTGCACCAATGCACCTGATGCAAGACCTTCATTTACCAGGTTCTTTCCGAGCAGGTAGGTCTCGCTCTCGTAATAGATTTTATCAAAATCAACACCAAGCCGGCGATAGGTCTCGTCAAAGCCTTCGTAGGCCCAGCTGTTCATCGTTTTCCACAATGCAACAACCTCATGATCCTTCGCCTCCCATTTCCGCAAAATTCCCTGGGCCTCCATGATCAGGGGCGCCTGTCTTTCCGCCTCCTCCTCCGTGAGTCCCTTCTCAATCAGATCGAGGATTTCTGCTTTATAATGGGTATTGAACAGCACATAGTATTTTCCTATCAGGTGATCCCCTTTCATGCCGGTAGATGAAGGGGTTTCATTATTTCCCCACTTCATATAGGCAAGCATCGATTTGCATATATGGATTCCGCGGTCATTTACAAGATTCACCTTCACAACTTTATGACCGTTAGCCTTCAGGATTTCTGCCAATGAAAATCCCAGGAGGTTATTTCGGATATGCCCGAGATGGAGCGGCTTATTGGTATTGGGGGATGAATACTCGAGCACTACCGGGCGTTCGTGCCGGGGTTTATGGATGCCAAAACCTGGCTGAGTGCAATGTTTCACCAGGAATTTCGTCCAGTAACTGTCGCTTAATACGAGATTAAGAAATCCCTTGATCACATTAAATGAAATGATCTCCCTGACGTTGGCTTGCAAATGCCGTCCGATTTCGGTGGCTGTTACTTCAGGTGATTTGCGGGATATCTTCAGCAAGGAGAATACAACAATGGTATAATCCCCGGTAATTTCCTTGTTGGTTTTTTCAAGCCCGATGGATTCCTGGTTTATTTCCTGGCCGTATAATTCCCGGATGGCATTGCAGGTATGCTCCAATAGTTTTGTTTCGATCATGTCGCCATTTATTTCCCTGCAAATTTAAGCTAAATTCGGGTGAACCCATCTCTGCAATGACTTCAGAATGGTGGAAAATGCGGGATAAAATTTTCAGAACCGGTTTTGCCAGTAATCAAAAAATGAATAGCTTTGCAAAACTATCTCCTGAAAACATTATACCCAAATCATAAATAAAAATCACAAAAAGCGAGGTTAGCATGAAAAAAAATGTAATCATTATTGGTGCTGCCGGAAGAGATTTTCACAATTTCAACACGTATTACCGCGATAACGCGAGTTTTAACGTGGTAGCATTTACCGCTGCGCAAATTCCGGACATAGATGGACGAAAATATCCTGCCGCTCTGGCTGGTAAACTTTATCCTAAAGGCATTCCCATCTATGCCGAGTCAGAGCTGGTTGCCCTGATCAAGAAACACAATGTTGAGATCTGCAATTTCGCTTACAGCGATGTGCCCTACAAGCGGGTAATGAATCTCAGTTCCATAGTGAATGCAGCCGGTGCAAATTTCCTCCTGATCGGGCCGAAAGACACCATGATCAAGAGCACCAAGCCGGTAATTGCAGTTGGAGCAACCCGTACAGGATGCGGAAAAAGCCAGACCTCCCGCAGGATCATCGAGATCCTGATGGCCAAAGGGCTTAAAGTTGTAGCTGTCCGTCACCCTATGCCTTACGGAGACCTGGTTGCACAAAAAGTTCAGCGTTTTGCTACCGTCAAAGACCTTGAAAAACACAAATGCACCATCGAGGAGATGGAAGAATATGAACCGCATGTGGTTCGCGGCAATGTTATTTATGCCGGAGTCGATTATGAAGCCATTCTCCGTGCTGCTGAAAAAGACCCCAATGGTTGCGATATCATTTTGTGGGATGGCGGCAATAATGACTTCCCATTCTACAAACCCGACCTGATGGTCACCGTTGCTGACCCGCATCGTCCGGGCGCCGAAGAATCCTATTATCCCGGTGAGGTGAACATCCGCATCGCCGATGTGGTTGTACTGAACAAAATCGATTCAGCCGCTCCGGAAAATATCAAAACCGTACGCGACAATATCCAGAAAATCAATCCAAAGGCGGTGGTCGTTGATGGTGCATCACCCATCCGTGTTGATGATGAATCAATCATCCGGGGAAAGAAGGTCCTTGTTATCGAAGATGGCCCCACTCTTACCCATGGTGAGATGAAAATCGGCGCAGGGACTGTCGCTGCACAAAAATATGGCGCTGCCGAAATGGTTGATCCCCGGCCGTATGTTGTCGGCAAACTGGCTGAAACCTTCCGGATCTACCCGAACATCGGACAATTGCTGCCCGCCATGGGTTACGGCGATCAGCAGGTGAAGGACCTTGAGGCCACCATCAACAAGGTAAAATGCGATTCAGTGGTTATCGCCACCCCTATCGATCTCAACCGCCTTGTGAAGATCAAAAAACCAAACACCCGTGTTTATTACGATCTCCAGGAGATAGGGAAACCTGACCTGGCTGATATCCTGAATGGTTTTCTGAAAAAACACAAGATTAAATAATTATTCAAATCCCGGTTTCCACCGGGATTTTTTTTAAATTTGTTAAGAGGAACATCAAACGTTAACAACCAGATAATGAAAAACAAAAGTCTAGTCTCCATCAATGATTTTACCCGCGAAGAGCATGTCAGGATCCTTGAACTTGCCGGCGCTTTTGAAAAACGTCCCAGGCAGCGCATCCTCGAAGATTACGTTGTTGCAACCCTGTTTTTTGAACCCTCCACCCGCACACGTCTGAGCTTCGAAAGCGCAGCCACACGCCTTGGTGCCAGGGTGATCGGCTTTACCGATGCATCCAGTTCGAGCGTGACAAAGGGAGAATCGCTGCGCGATACCATTCTTACCGTTTCAAATTATTGCGACATCATCGTCATGCGTCACCCCAGGGAAGGCAGTGCGCGGTTTGCCAGTGAAATTTCAAAGGTGCCTGTGATCAATGCCGGGGATGGTGCCAACCAGCACCCCACACAAACATTGCTTGATATGTATTCGATCCGGAAAACGCAGGATTCTCTTGATAATCTGAACATCGCGTTCGTTGGTGATCTCAAGTACGGCCGCACCGTTCATTCTCTGGTTCAGGCACTGTGCAATTATAACACCACCTTCCACCTGGTCTCCCCCCAGGAACTGAAACTTCCCAGTTCTGTTAAAATGGACATCAAGGAACGTAATCTCACTTACCACCAATACACCGAACTTTCGGAAGTTATTCCCAACGTAGATATTCTTTACATGACCCGGATTCAGAAGGAACGGTTTTCGGACCCGCTGGATTATGAAAAGGTGAAAAATGCTTATGTGCTGCGCAACAATATGCTCGAAGGAGCAAAATCCAACCTCCGGATCATGCATCCCCTGCCCCGCGTAAATGAAATTACGACCGATGTGGATGATAATCCGAAGGCATACTATTTCACACAGGCGCTCAACGGGGTTTTCGTCCGCCAGGCATTACTTGCATCCATTCTGGGTGTTGTTGATTAACCGAAAAACAATGAAATCATGGAAAAAGAAGATTTGAGAAAAGAACTTAAGGTATCTGCCATCGAAAACGGCACGGTAATCGACCATATCCCATCGGAAAGCGTGTTCCAGGTCATCAAAATTCTGAACCTGACCGAATACCAGAACCAGTTGCTGATCGCAACCAATCTCGACAGCCAGAAAATGGGCAAAAAAGGCATCATCAAGGTCAGCAATAAATTCTTCAAAAGCGATGAGATCAATAAAATAGCCCTTTTCGCACCCACCGCCACGCTGATCATTATTAAAAATTTCGCCGTCGTTGAAAAGAAAAAAGTTGAAGTGCCCGACTATGCCGAAAAGATCGTCAAGTGTTTCAATCCCAATTGCATTACCAACAACGAGGAAATCACCACGAAATTCACGGTCATCGATAAAGTGGAATTGAAACTTCGCTGCCACTATTGTGAAAAAATTACAGCCCGGGGTAATATTTCGTTCCGGTAATGTTGCATCATATCACAAAACTGATTGCCGAAGGAGAACATCAGCGGCTTGATTTCAAATTTGAGATCGCTGACGCACATAAAATCGCCCGCACGCTGGTTGCCTTTGCAAATACCGACGGCGGGCGGTTGCTTGTCGGTGTAAAGGATAATGGCGCCCTTGCCGGAGTCAGGTCCGAAGAGGAATATTACATGGTCGAAGCCGCCGCCAAGATGTACTGCAAGCCGGTGGTTGAATTCATTGTCAAGGAGTGGAATCTGAATAAAAAGACCATCCTCGAAATCGTCATCCCAAAAAGCACACTGCGGCCCCACTATGCCCAACAGGCTGATGGGGAATGGAAAGCCTACCACCGGGTGAAGGATCAGAATTTCATCGTAAACCGTATCCTGATGCGGGTCTGGAAACTTGAAAATGCACCCCGGGGAGTCTATCTGAAATTTACCGATCCTGAAAAATTCCTGCTCGAATACCTGGAAACAAATCCATCGATCACCTTGTCAAAATTCATCCGG
>CAZPWZ010000196.1:0-5147 GCA_964590675.1 uncultured Draconibacterium sp. | reverse complement strand
AACCTGATTTTCTACTGAATTATTTTGCTGACCGGGTGAACGGATGTTCATTTTTCCACATTTTCCAAACCAGGAATATCGGGAATAAAAACCATGGAGCGTTTGCAATGGTGACGATGACAATGGCATCAGAGGCATGAGGTCCCCAGAATTCTTCGCTCATAATGATAAAAACATTGGTAAACAGAATAGAGGAATAAATAATGGTCGGGATCCTGATCCAATCCTTTCCCTTGATGAAGGCATAGATGGCAAAAGCATAATAGGGACCAAAAAACAAGACATCGAGCCAGATGGTAGCCTTCCACCACGTAGGGCGGGCCCATTGCAGCGGATCGAAATTGCTGCCCCACCAGTGAACCATGTCGACAAGAAATGGCAACGGCCACAAAGGATACTGAAAATCATCCGGATTTACGATTACAAGTTGCTCTAGATCAACTATATACGTTATATAAAACAAATTAAGAAAGAAAAATGCAAGGTAGATGTAATCGGTTTTGCGTTCGCTTAACGGGATTGGTTTTCTCATAATTTTAATCAAGTTTAATACCTGGCATGCCGGTGTAATTGGTTTCAGTCGCCAAAAATAGAAAGATTCTACTTTTCACGGGCATTTTTTGCCAGCTGGCGGGCAATATTCAAACGGAATCCCCATCATGAAGCCGGGGGAGCGGATATTGATAATATGCCCTCCACCCTGCTTTTGCATTATGTGAACGGACTCCTGCGTTGCTACCACATAGGTGACAAGTGATTCTTGCCAAAAGTAAAAAGAATGTTGGTTACCTGACATTGTTTTGATAAGTTTGTAGAGGAATCAAACAACAGTCATATGCGAAGGATAACTTTATTATTTCTGTCGGTATTAGCGCTTGGCGTATTACCTTCATGCAAAATAAGCCTGAATAACAATGACAAAGCGACAGACAAGGAGCTGAGTGATTCCTCCATCATGAAAAAAATCGAAAATTTGGTTCCCACGATCGAAAATCCTGAGGTTATGAAGAAGTTATTCGGAAAAACCGGCGACCGGGAGGTATTCCTCTTCACCATGACCAACTCCAATGGTATTACCGTAAAGATCACCAATTACGGGGGGATCATCACCTCCATCCTGGTTCCGGATCAAAATGGAAAGATGGGCGACATTGTGCTTGGTTTTGACAGTCTTGACGGGTACCTGAACAACCACCCCTATTTTGGTGTGATTGTCGGCCGGTATTCAAACCGCATTGCCAAAGGGAAATTTACACTCAATGGAAAAACGTATAAACTTGCCATAAACAACGGGAACAACTCACTGCATGGAGGGTTGAAGGGATTTGACAAGGTGGTTTGGGATGCAATGGAGATTGAAGATTCAACAGGCGTGCATCTTCGGCTGACTTACCTGAGCAAGGATGGTGAAGAGGGTTATCCAGGGAATTTGAAAGTGGAGGTGTTGTATACACTGAACGACCGCAACGAGCTTACCATGGAGATTGAGGCCGAAACAGACAAGCCCACCCCGGTAAATATCTGCAACCATTCCTATTTTAACCTGAGTGAGGCAGATACCAGTATTCTCGGGCATATACTCACGTTGTATGCCGATCAGTTTACGGAGGTAAACAGTGAACTGATCCCAACGGGGAAATTGCCTTTCGTAAGAAAAACCCCCATGGATTTCAATAATTCCATTGCCATTGGTGAGCGGATCGCCCAGGTAAAGGGGGGATATGATCATAATTATGTTTTAAAGAAAAAGGCCGGAGAACTTTCGATGGCGGCAAAGGTTTTCGATCCCCGCACCGGGCGCCAGGTTGAGATCATAACGACGCAGCCCGGGGTTCAGTTTTATTCAGGTAACTTTCTCGATGGGACCATCACCGGCAAGGGCAATAAAGTATACCGGAAGCATTGGGGATTATGCCTTGAAACACAGCATTTTCCTGATTCTCCCAATCAGCCTGAATTCCCGAATACGATCCTTAAGCCGGGAGAAAAGTACGCCCAGAAAACTGTTTACAGATTTTCGGTCCTGAAATAAGGGTAACAGTTCAGTACTTGTTGGGAACGAAGGTCTGCTCCGACATCGGGGGGCGTACATAGGCCTTGTCCCTTTCAAGCGGTGGAAGGATGATGGGTTCGCGCGGCACATCCTCATATTGGATCTGGCTCAATAAGTGACAGATACAATTCAGGCGCGCACGGCGCTTGTCATCGGCTTCCACAACATACCACGGTGACTGTTTCGTATCGGTATAGGCGAACATCTCATCCTTGGCCTTGGAATAGTCAATCCATTTGGTGCGCGATTCCACATCCATGGGACTGATTTTCCAACGGCGCGTGGGATCGTTGATCCGCTGGATGAACCGTTTTTCCTGTTCCCGGTCACTCACTGAAAACCAGTACTTGATGAGTATGATCCCTGAACGGATCAGCATGTTTTCAAAATTCGGACACGATCGCAGGAAATCCCAGTACTCTTCGTCGTTACAAAAGCCCATGACCCGTTCAACCCCTGCCCGGTTATACCAGCTTCTGTCAAAGAGGACCATTTCGCCGGCGGCCGGCAGATGCGATACATAACGCTGGAAATACCACTGCGATTTCTCCTTTTCGGTTGGCACACCCAAAGCAATTACCCGGCAAACACGTGGATTAAGACTTTCCGTGATCCTTTTAATGGCTCCGCCTTTGCCCGCTGCATCCCGTCCTTCGAAAAGCACGACGACGCGGAGACCCTTATATTTGATCCATTCCTGCAGCCTGACCAGTTCAACCTGAAGCTTAGCCAGTTCCTCTTCATAATAATTGCTGGGAAGTTTATCGTGGCCCTCCTCTTCATGATTTACCCTACCCCCGGATGGAGCAGTCGCTACCTCCTCAACCTGTTTGACCTTTTTTTCCTTTATTTTGTCAATGTCCTTGTGCTTATCTTTTTTGTGTCCCATAGATCAAATTTCTGAGGTACGATGAATATTTTGGATTTACGAATTTAACAAAAAATGACCTGATAATGACCCTGCCGATTATTTTATTTCCCTCACCCCGTCGGATACTTCTGCAAGGTAGAAATCGGGTTTTATTCCTGTCTTCATCTCATATTCCCTGCCGACAGTATCAATAAAAGAAGCAACTGTATTTTCCCGGACAAGACTTACCGTGCATCCCCCGAAACCAGCACCAGTCATGCGTGAACCAACAACGCCATTGATCTGCCGTGCCGCTGATGTCATGGTATCCAGCTCAAACCCGGTCACTTCATAATTATCGCGAAGCGACTCATGTGAGGCATTCATCAGGGCGCCAAACTGCAATATATCGCCCTTTAGCAGGCAGGAAACAGCATTAAGCACCCGTTGGTTCTCAGAGATGACATGCCTGGCCCGGCGCCGGATCAATTCATCCGGGATCCGTTCCTGCATTTTATAAAATTGCATGAAGCTGATCTCCCCCAGCTTCGATACCGTGGTTTCGCGGCTAAGGTAGGTTACCGCAAGCTGGCATTCTGCAACGCGTTCATTGTATTTTGAATCAGCCAGTCCACGTGGTTTGTTCGTATTACCGATAATGAGCCTGAAACCGTTCAGCAGCATCGAAACCCGCTTATATTCGAGGGTCAGGCAATTCAGAAAGATGGCATTATCCTTTTTCCCCATCCCGATGGCAAACATATCCATGATCCCGCAATTGAGCCCCACGAAATCATTTTCGGCACGTTTCGAGATATTGACCAGGTCGATCATTTCCAGCTGCCCGGCCTTCATCAGCACGGCAAGGGCATATGCGGTCACCATCTCAATGGAAGCCGATGAGGATAATCCTGCGCTGACAGGGATATCCCCGGAATATAACATATCGAAACCGGTCAAAGGAATTTTCAACCTCCTGAACTGATCAAAGACACCGAGAGGATAATTCACCCATTTCCCGGCGATTTTTTTAGAGATTTCCGACAGGGGAATTTCAGTTTTGAATTCCATGTTGGTTGATGCAAGTTTAATCACATCGCCGGGTGCAGAACGGATAAGCAGGTAGGTGCCAAAGTTCAGGGCGCAGGGAAGGACAAAACCACCATTATAATCGGTATGTTCCCCGATGAGGTTAACACGTCCCGGGGCGAAAAAGCACCTGGGCAGGTTTTCAGGATTGCCATAAAGTTGAAAAAACTGTTCCGAAAGGTTTTCTGGAGTCATCATGAGTGCAATTGGATCAGGGGTCTAAATTAAAAAGAAAATGAATGTATTTTGAAATATCCAAAGGAAATCAAAGGGAGACCAAAGGATAAGCGGGAAAATGATAATTTTGCGGAATTAAAACGCGATCACATGAACCGATATTTAACCTCACTGCTTTTAGGTATTATCCTCCTCTTCCCTGTTTCTTTTTTCGCACAGGAACTGCATACTTTTGACCTGAACGGAAACTGGAAATTCCGCAGGGCCGGAACCAGGGACTGGTTACCTGCCAGGGTTCCCGGTGTGGTTCATATGGACCTGATGCGAAACAAGTTAATTCCCGATCCCTTTCTGCGCGACAACGAAGCAAAAGTGCAATGGGTCAGTGATGTTGGCTGGGAGTACGTTAAGACCTTTGAATACGGCGAAGAGAATTTCGCATGGCGCCATATCGACCTGGTTTTCAAAGGGCTCGACACATACGCGAATGTCTATCTCAATGATTCGCTGGTGCTGGTGGCCGACAATATGTTCCGTGAATGGATCATCGATGTAAAGATGTTATTGCAAATCGGTACGAACACGCTGCGGATCCAGTTTCCTGCAGTCACTCCCCAGATCAAGTCCTTTTATGATCAGCTGCCATACAAACTGCCCGGGGATGAGAAAGTTGTTGCAAGGAAGGCTGCCTACCATTTCGGCTGGGACTGGGGGCCAAAGCTCATCACCAGCGGGATATGGCGACCGGTATACCTGCGTTACCGCGGGGCTTACAATGTGCTGGGCGCCCAGTTTATCCAGAAATCACTGACTGATTCGCTTGCAAAGATGGCGTCACAAGCCACGCCGTTTGCCGAACTGGACGATTCCGCCCAGGTCAGGCTTTCGCTTGATACGACCGAAATCCTCCGGCAATCGATATACCTGAACCGGGGTCCCAATGTGATCCGGGGCGATTTTGCGATCCGCAAGCCTGAA
>CAZPWZ010000195.1:0-5158 GCA_964590675.1 uncultured Draconibacterium sp. | reverse complement strand
TGTCAATGTCTTCGTCAATGGCATCTGCCACTCCGTCGCCGTCAAAATCGGCGATCTGGCCGGTAACAAACGCAAATACGGCCCCATCAGGCAATTGAACTCCATTAAAAGTCAATATCCCGGAAACCAAACTGGCAGGGTAAAACTGGGTCACTGCTCCTGTAGTGAAATCTCCATTCCCATCAGGGTCAACAATCAATATAAAATCATTCTTTTGAGTTCCGGTAACGGTAAGACCCGCAAGGTTGAATGTCAGATTCACTGATCTCGGATCCCCGGTCCGGTCTGCTTTCCACTGGCGTGTAAGCCGTTTGAACCCGATAAGCACTCCAGGAAGGTTGTTTGTTTGTTCGGTGAGGGCGGCATTGTCATTCCCGACCATTAGGAAATCATTGTTATCAAGCGAAGAAGGCGCGCTGAACACGATATTTCCTTTTCCGCTCTGCCCGGTGCCATTTCCGCTGCCAGTGTTCATACTGTTGGAAGATGATTGAGTCAACCCGCTGCCGTCATCTTTGCCGATCCCGAAAACATCATACTTGTAAATGGCACTTGCCGCCCAGATAGTTGCCCCACCCGAGGAGGTATAAGCAACCGCATCAGTATTATTCCCGAGAGAAATGCCATATTTAATGGCAAGGTAGGAAAAGACCTTATTCTGGTCGCCGGTCGACAGCAGCGTAGGATAAATCACATACTCTGACATACTTCCACCGTCCATACCATGACCACCGGCATCTGCTCCCCCTACGTAGGTGGTGGCCAGACCGCTTAAACTATTGTGAGTCCCCGTATGCTGCTGCTGGCTATTACGGAAAGTGGTAACTCCTCTGGAAGCATCCTGGGTAACAGAATTAAGGTAAGCTGAGTTATCAACAGCCGCCCCCCCGTTTACACCAGTATATGTTTGATTTTCATTATAATTTCCTGTTATGGTTATATATTTCCCCTGTAAACTACCATTGAGTACAGATGCGGTAACATTTCCGGTAGTTGTTCTGTTATCAACCATAAATAATGTATGGGCTGCATTGGGATCGTCAGCAACAGCGCTTTAAGATAACCAATCATTATCACCGCTTGTGTTGCCATTAAACTGAAGAGCTGGATTGAAATTGATTGCTCCTGTAAGAAATACCGGTTTTTTATTTGCAGTCGCCTGGCTGAAATTGAAATTATGTCCTTCCTGGCTGAGCCAACTACTGACATTCGCCCCGCTTGCGGCTGTTGAAGTTCCAGCATCGGCCCTCAACCAAAGCTGGGAACCAAAAATGCCCCCGGGCGCGTAATTTTCCAGTATCGTGATGGTGAGCGTGGAATCAAACCCGTTTCCATCTGAATCTTTAAACTCAACATCGCCGGTTACTCCGCTGACGGTAAGTTTCAGGCTGCGGGCGCCATTGCTCGCCGGGTTGTTCAGGATGACCAGGTCAAGCGGAATAGAGTCGGACAGGGAGTATTGCCCGACTGCGATCTGCTTGATTTTGTTAGTAAAAGTATAGTCAACCCCTTCAACAGCATTGGTTGAGGTTACCTGGAATGTAATGGACGATGCGGTTGCTACCTCTCCGTTCAATTTGATGTAAGGCCGGAAAGCACTATTGTTTTCAAACACAGTTGCTGTCATCCGTGTAAATTCAGTCAACGCATCCAGCCCGATCGAAATATTATCGAGGAAATTGCCTGAGCCTCCTCCCGTTGTAGATTCAAATCCTATCTGGTAAATGCCTGAGGCACCGTTAAAGGTATAATTTCCCGATCGTTGGTCCCAGCCGGTATTATTTGTAGAGGTGTGGGTATCAATGATGAACAGATTAGTACTGCCATCCTGGCTGTATATCGAATATTGAACGGTTTCGGTAGCCCCGGATATTCGTTGACGGTGAAAATATTCCCAATGAAAAATTTCTCCATGTACCAAATAAACGATCTGGTAGAGCCTGGAAGATTGCGTAACATTGAGTTCAACATGGTAGGTACCCTGCTGCGAACTCACGCCTTGAAAACCGGTGTGCCAGTGCTCAATCGGAAAGTTCACACCATTATATGGCGGGTGGGTTGAATACCATCCGTCAATCTGGGGATTCGGATTAGACTGTGAGGCAAGATACGCCACGTCGTTATGAGGTATCCCGGAACCGGTTTCAAAGGAACGGTTGACGATGATCCTGTTCTGGGCCCGCAGACCCAGGGGACCTAACATGGCTGATGATAAAAAGACAAGGAACGCACAGATTCCCAGATGAACTTTTTTGTAACTGGTTTTCATGATGATTCTATTAACAATAGATGAAAAGAAATAGATTCTACTTTTTTGGCTGTTTCCAAGGGGACCAACTCGCAACGACGAATCATCTCCTTTCAGCGACAATGATTACATCAGTTGGTTGTAATCGTTCCGGGATTTTAAAAATGGTTCAAGAGTATCCGAAGAGATCAAAAAATCCCGAACAGGATTAATCGTTAAACCATCTTATTTAGAAACAATCTTGCAAAGGTGAGGACCCTGGCCGTGAATTACAAAAAAAACGGGGATACATTAAGTATACAATCTCAATTTTTCATTGAAATGCACTGCATTTTGAAACCTCAAGGCCTGTTTTACTCAACATACTTACAGCCTGGCAATTTGCTGGTCAGTTTTCCAGTTGTTAGGAACGTCGAGTTGTATTGGATACCAATCAACTCAACATGGGGAAATGGAAAAACGGTATATTGGCGAGGAGGAATTCAGATCACCGAACAGACACATGAGCGTGAGTATTCTAAAATTCAGAATCAGAACAACATTTACTTCGGTAAATGCGAACAAATGACTGTTAAAAATCAGCTAATTAATGACATAAGCTATAGCAACCCGGGTCATTTCATACCAAATCGAGGATCAGGCATTGCCGCGTGGTTGTCATCCATAACATTTCCTGTCCATCGTGATACAAGCCGGAGCTACTTTGAGGGAACCACCTAAAGTTTCTTGATGGTCACCCTGCGGTTCTGGGTGCGGCCTTCAGCGGTTGCATTGTCGGTAATCGGCTTCGACTCCCCATAACCGATCGTCTCAAGCCGGCTTGCATCGATCCCCTTCTTCACCAGCGCCTCCTTGATGGCATTGGCCCTTTGTTCCGACAAGGTCTGGTTCTTCGCATCCGAACCGGTGTTGTCGGTATGCCCCTCGATCATGATGCGGAGCGTCGGATTTTCATTCATGTAGGTGAAGATCTGGTCGATGACCGGGTAACTTTCCGGTTTCACCTTGTATTTTGCGACATCGAAATAGATGCCGTAAATATCAACAAAGCCTTTTGTGTCGAGGTCTTTCAGGATATTCACTTCGGGAGTTTTCTCCGGTACTTTCTCTGTCGCCTTCTTTACTGCCTCCTCATCGGTGAGAGCAGGCCTGAATCCGAAATCAAGGGCACTGTTATAAGGATACGCTTCACTGCGGTAAGAAATCCTGAGCCATTTTTCGTCACTGCCCCATGAACCACCCCGCATCACCCGGTTCTTCCCGTGATCGGGACCCATTGGATCAACTGCAGGAGATACTTTATAATAGGTATCGCCGAACCAGTCGGAACACCACTCCTTGTTGTTTCCCGAGAGGTCATGGATGCCCAGTTCATTCGGCATCTTCTGACCGATGTTGTGCGACTTATAGCCGGAGTTCTTAAGATACCACGCCACCTCGTCAGCGTTGTTCCCGCCTGCATATTTGTAACCTTTGCTTAGTTTTCCACCCCTGGCGGCATAGGCCCACTCGGCCTCAGTGGGCAGACGGAACTTTTTACCAGTCTCTTTGCTCAACCAGTTCAAATAAGCTAAGGCATCATTCCAGCTTACATTGCCGACAGGTTTCATCGAATCAGAGGCAGGAAACGGCAATCCCTTGCTGTCGACTCTCCAGGTTCCGTTGTTGGCTCCGCGCGGAGGCAGGCCATGTTTGAAATTCACGGAGTCGGGTTGCTCGGCATCCGTGAGATATCCGGTTGCATCGACGAATCGCTTGAAATCCATGTTGGTCACTTCGTACTTGCCGAAATAAAAGTTGGTGATGGTTACCTTATGCTCGGGTTGCTCATCCCTGGTGCCATTGTTGTCCCCCATCACAAAATCGCCACCCTCCACATGAACCATCTGGGGCATTAACTTGCCTGAGTTTTGAGAGAAGACCAGGACGGTTCCTGTCAGTAGAAATAAAAATGTAAGGATCAGGTTCTTTTTCATACAGTTTGGTTTAAAATAATTTGTAGCATTTATCAAATAATTTCAATTCATCGATTCAAATAAAACTGGATAATATTTCAAAGCCCTTGGAAGTTGAAAGTTAATACATTTACTTTTTGGTCGATATTCATTGTGAGAAATTACAATATTATTGTTTGAAAGTCAGTCTCACAAAGGCCCCGCCATCGGTGTTGTTTCCAACCTCCAGCGTTCCCCCGTGCGCTTCCATGATCATCGAGGCAAGCGCCAGGTCGAGTCCCAGCTTCTGGTCGGTGTGGTGACCCGCATTGGCGAAAAGCTTGTTGAAATTCTTCAGTCCCTCTTCCGTGAAGCCTTTTCCGCGGTCAAAAAAGGTGCAACGAATCCCTGAACCGGTCGCTTCGGTGTGGAGGAGCACATTACCCCCTTCGGGGGAAAACGAGATGGCATTGTCGAGGATGCTTTCAAAGCAGGTTTTGAGCAGGCGTTCATCCCCCTTTATCAGGATTGAGGCATCGCCCTGGATATTCATGCGGATTCTATTCTTTTCCAGCTTTTCCTGGTTTTTCTTCATCGCTGCATCCACCAGCGAACTGACCGCCACATCCTCCCTGCTGACCGGGATGGCCTGGGTGCGCAGTTCGGTGATGATGAGGGCGACCATCGCGAACTTTTCGAGCCGGCTCACCGATATTTCAAGGTACGAAAACATCTCTGCAAACTGGGTTTTCTGAATATCATCCTTCATCAGGTTTAAAAAACCGATGATCCCGTTCAGGGGAGTCCGGACCTCGTGACTCAACATCCGCAGGAATGACGATTTCGATTCATCCAGCTTGCCCAACTCGATGTTGGCCTGCTCGATCCTTTCGTATGCCTGTTGACGCTCTTTTGTGCGTTCGGTCACTTTCACCTCCAGCCATTGATTGACGGTCTTCAACCGGTCCCTGTTCTC
>CAZPWZ010000194.1:0-5178 GCA_964590675.1 uncultured Draconibacterium sp. | reverse complement strand
GCCGACGGGCATTCTTAAGAAAAGCGGAACGGTTTCCGGATCACATTACCATGTTTTATTTCTCATACATAATGGCGCTTTTTTGGGTATTTGCCGAACTGTTCATCATCATTTACATTAAAAAAGGGATCTCCTTTATTATCCAGGATGGAAAGAAGCATTATGGTTTTATTGTTTTTGCCGGTGTTTTTTTTATCCTGCTGATCTTTGCAACTTTTTTCAGGCACCATATCTATTCCATATTCCCGGATGAGCCCAACGCCATGCAGAAGAAATTTTACGGTTATTCGCTGTGGCATTTTTATTGTAGCCAATGGGTGGTGTTTGAAGCCAGTATTACGTTGTATATTCTACGTGTATATGCGTTGATGCGGCAATCGGTTTGCCAATCGAGCCGGATGGTTAAAAAGTGGAGTGTTGTCGAGCGTTCTGCGGTATTCGGCGTACCTGCTTTTCTGGTAATCTACGCTTTCATTTTTGCCGGCTACGAGTTTCTGACATTTTCGGTAATACAGAGTGCCTTGATCGCTCAGGTGCAACTATACCATATCAATCTTTTTTATATCAAAATTTGCGGCATTTTCTGGATCGCCATCGACGGCGGCGCAGCTTTCTTGGGATATAAAATACTTCGTTTCTTAAAAACCCATCATACGTCAACGATAGGCTTGCTATATTTACAATGGAAATACTAACCAACATGTTGCTCTGGGTGGGAAGCCATTTTTCCCATGAAGTTTATTATGCAACGACAAAAATCCAGGGCATTTTCTGGAGCCTGGCCGATATTGCCATTGCCTGGTACATGCTCAAAATAGCCGATTTTATCCGAAATCGCACCGGAAGGCCAAAAATTATTTGGAGATATTATCTTCTGCTCCTTTCCGCCATTTTAACACCAGTTTTGCTGGTACTGAAAACCGCAAAACATTTTTTCATCCTGGAGGCTGTCATTTTTGCCATTCAATATCTGCTGTTAATGTATTCTGTGTTTGCGGAAAGAAAAGGCGTTTTATTATTTATCAAAGCAACCATTCAAAAGCAATGTCAGTAAAATTCTTTAGATCTATATAGCACCATACAGGCTGTACACCCGATTTTTCTGAAAGCACTTCGATCGCATCACCTAATCTTAAGTTTTTAGTTTTTTTCGATGCTTGTTCAAGATTTGCACTTGGAGAGATCCATAAAAATAGGCTTCTGTTTTCTGAGAAGCAATAAATTCATTTCTACCTTCAGGGGAAACCAGTTCAGTATTTGGTGTATGTGATTTTGAAGCTTTGGATAAAACCCTAAAAACTGAATCAGGTTTAAGATCGAGGTGAGATCTTCGACAGGCATTCAGAAAATATTTTGAGGATTGGAATCCCTCGGCCCAATAAAGATATTGAGCCGAGGGGGAGTTTTGAAATCAGTTAATGAAGCTACCGATAAAACATCCAGCACCTCCGGTGTCGCCACCGGCAGTTTCGGTTGCCTGATCGATTGCGTTTATCAGGGCAGGCCCACCTGGATCAACAATAATTCCGTTTGTGCTGTCAAGGTCATCATCACCCCGCCTGCCGTCAACAAAATGCAGTGTAATCACGTTTCCGTTTATTTCTGCCCCTGTTTCGCCATCATATAAAAATTCATACCAGTGATCCACAGGGTTGTCCGGGGTTTTCCCGAATTTGTAGTAAGTGTCGACATTACGGCCCTTGGGGAGAGTAAGTATGACTGTGATGCTGCCATCTGAAAGCACGCCGCTTACGGTAAATTCAAAGAAACCGGATGGGAATTCGATATCCTCTGAGGCAGGAAACATTTCAGAGGTAATCGCCGAAGTATTATGGCCTTGCAATATCGTGCCTTCCGGTGATTCAATTGTTACGTAATCCTGATCATTATTCAACTGAAGAGAGGTGAAGTTGGCCTGATCTCTATCCGGAATACCATCACCGTTTCTGTCATCCGGAATCCGGGTGTCATCATTATTCCGTGGGAGAGAAGTGAGGCCGGTCTGATCTTCATTCGTTATACCGCTGATACTTCCGTCATCCAGAATCGGGCCATCCGATTCTTCTTCCAACCCGGAAGTGGAACTATCGGTTACAGGCAGTGGTTCTGTTTCTCCACAGCCATTCACGCCGGGTTCGGTCTTGTTCGGGTCATTGGGGCAGCTGTCGATACAGTCGGGTGTCCCGTCATTGTCTGTGTCAACATCAGAGATTCCGCAGCCGCACTCTCCTGGATCGACCTTATTGGGATCATCCGGGCAGTAATCAATAGGACTGATATTGATGATGCAGACGTCCTGAGCCTGCAGGCCGCTGTTGTCGGTTACGGTCAGTTGAAACCTCAAGGATTCACCATCTACATCTGTATTCGGGGCCTGAAAGGTCGGCTGATCCGATGTCGGGTCTGAAAGCGTTACTGGTGTTCCATAGGTCTGTACCCACTGGTAGGATGCAATCCCATCATCCTCGTCAAAACTGTTGGAACCGTTCAATACAACGGTCTCCCCTTCATTTGCCTCCTGGTCGAGACCGGAATCTGCGGTCGGCGGCATGTTGATCCAGGTGACGTTGATGATACAAGTATCAGTAGACTGCAATCCTCCCTGATCGGTTACGATCAGGCTGAATGTCAGAGAAATTCCTTCAGTACCGGCATCCGGCGCAATAAAGGTCGGCCGAATCGCCTGTGAATCTGACAGGCTTACCGGAACGCCCTCAGTCTGAGTCCACTGAAAAGAAGCGACTCCGTCATCCGAATCAGAAGAATTGGATGCATCCAGTACAATTGTATCTCTTTCATAAACGATTTGATCTGATCCTGCGCTGGCAACCGGGGGAATATTTACCCAGGAGACATTGATGATGCAGGTGTCTGTCGTCTGCTCGCCGCTGTAGTCTTCAACCGTCACCTGGAACACAAGCGCTTCTCCGGCAGGTGATACATCCGGCGCGGTAAAGGTCGTTCCCTCTTCATTCGGATTTGAAAGTACAACAGGTGTTCCCTGGGTCTGGATCCAGGAGAATGCGGCGATTCCATCATCCGGATCAGTTGAATTCGAACCGCTCAAGGTCACGATGCTTTTTTCGCCAACCAATTGATCCGGACCTGCATTGGCTATTGGCGGCTGGTTCTCGGCCTCAAAACTAGCAGAGATTGTATGGTTCGCCGTGATGCTGGTAAAGGTATAGGAAGATACCGTGCCGACAGAAGATCCATCCACCAGGACATTTCCGATATGGTATCCCGTATTCGGAGTAACCGTAAAGGTCCGGCTGCTGCCGTGAGTTACACTGACAGACCCGGAAGGGGATACGGCTCCGCTGGCTCCTGAAGATGCCGTGATGGTATAGGAGTTTACGGCAAAGCTGGCAGAAATGGTATGGTTCGTTGTGATGCTGGTAAAGGTATAGGAAGACACTGCTCCGACAGAAGATCCGTCCACCAGGACATCCGCTATATGGTATCCGGCATTCGGGGTAATTGTAAAGGTCTGGCTGCTGCCGTGAGTTACGCTGACAGACCCGGAAGGGGATACGGCTCCGTTCGATCCTGCCGATGAACCGATGGTGTATGTGCTGACGGTTACTTCACCCGAATAATCACTTTCCAGAGAGGGGGTTTCATTATCATAGGCGGTAACCGCAAAATGATAATCCCTGCGGCCCTCAAGACCCGTAATGGTGTATTCGGGATGATTCGCATCAGCCAGGTTTCCTATTGCAACGACAATAGGTGATGCTCCCTGATCGGCGTCAATACCTTCATATGGAGCACTGGCATTGGTATCATAATAGATTTTATATCCGGCAAGGTCCGGTTCTGTATTTGGGTCCCACTGCAGCGTAACTTCCGCGGAATAAGCGGAAGAAAAAAGCAGAGAAACCGTCAGAATCAGAAATAGAAAAAATTTTACCGGGAAAAAAACGGATTGCAGTAAACATGTGTTTTGAATTTTCATGATGAGTGCCTCATAGATTTCTTTTCGCCTTGCGAAACCAGTAACCTAATAAGGCACTACTTTCGTTCGGCAACCTTGCAACCTTATCCTGAACTCTCAGGACTTAGGCCAGCGGCTTTGCGTCCCATCCTTTAGGATGGTTTGCCCTTGACGACATTTTATTTAGCAAGTGCTGTACCAACCGTTTTGACAGCAGATCGTTTATGGAGATGCAACCCCGGGAAGATATAGCTAACCAGCTAGAAAGAAAGACGTTCCAATGGATGAAAAAATGAAACTTCAAAGGATTTTTTTAAAAAATGAATCATATTGACTTGAGGACCGGCTATTATTCTGTTCCCTTTTGTGAGCGCCGGTGTATGAAAAATTATAATCAGGCATAAACGGTGATATTTAGAAATAGTGGTGAAATATAGTCAGCAATGGTGAAATATGAATTTGATTAGATTTTCAGATCAAGGTCTAGTAGGTGTTGCTTGATGAAATTTCCTGTTTATCAAATATGTTAAACAGAATTTTACAAGCATGGCATGTTAATTGGATTTGCAAATGCCCATAAATGGGAGATCCGCAGCGTTATGATTGCTGCTATTGTTAATGACAAAAAATCAAGGAGAGTTTTTATGTTTTCTTTATTTCAGAGAGGCGGAATGTTCATGTATGCCATCCTCACGGTTTCAATTGTTTCATTTGCGCTTTTCTGTGAACGGGATAGTTTTCTCTACTTCCGTCTACAACTCAACATGGAAGTTTTTTTTCATTACGTACATTTCAGAATAAAGGCGCTTCTGTCGGATGGATGTTTATATCAGGGAAGGCGTCCGATCCAATAATGCGGTGGCAACCATTTCCATTTCAGCGAGGGAAGGTCCGGGTATTCAGGGCCACCTTGAACAATAATCCGATCTTTCGGCGTCATTTTTTTTACCCATGGCATAAAAGACGAATAATTCCGTTTTGATCGAATGCTATTGTAAATTTTGAGATCTTCTTTCGGCATAATTGAGTGCTCGAAGCCTAAAATATAACGCCAGTTTGCCCTGGGGAACATGAAGAAAAAATTATAAAACACCTGCATATTGGCGGAGTAAATGATACCATTATCTTCCGGCAGCCATGACGCGTATTTAGCGTAATTATTTTTTAAATGATCCATTTGCCGATAGGGAGAGGTGCTCCATCTGCCATTTGAATTATGGGTCAGGGCATAGAAAAAGAGA